>JACPZJ010000084.1 GCA_016195585.1 Nitrospirota bacterium
GATCGTTGCCCTGCCGATGCCGGTATATTTTTCCTGCCATGCAGGAGAAAAACCCTTATCATCATCATAACTCTTTGCAAAGTCGCCTGAAAGGCCGGGCCGGGCCACTCCCAAATGGGACATCTGCATGTCAAATACAGTGGTTACAGGTATCTTCCCTTCGGTAACCGTGTCAATATACCTTACAGGAACCTCTCTCTTATAAACCTCACCGGTATCAAGCTCGTAAAAGGCGCACTCTAAAACCTCATTCTTTTTACCCTCCAGAAGTGTAAGGGCAGGGTCTATCTGCTCGCCTGTCTTTTCGTCCTTTAAGAGTGTATTCCATTTACCCTCGCTCTCCTTCTTTTTTGGATATCTAAAACCCATGCCTCCGTGAACTATCCGCGGCTTGTTTGTCTTTGTGTCCCACATTGCGAATTTCCATTCTGGATTGTCTGTATTGGCATACTCCTTCAGGTCCATTGCCCTCAGTAACCTGCCCATCTCATATCCGTTCTTGGTCTTCCTGAGCTTTATGAGCTGAGGCTGGTCTGTATAGTTCTTTTGATAGTCTATAAAGTATGGGACCTGCCTGTCCGCATAGAATTCCTTGCAGATTACATGGTTTATAGCCATCCAGATGGCGCCGTCAGAACCGGGCTTTACAGGAACCCACAGGTCAGCGTATTTTGTAGCCTCAGAATAATCCGGCGTCATTACCACGCACTTGGCCCCGCCCATGCGAAGTTCTGATATAAAGTGGCAGTCCGCAGTCCTCGTCCTGTTAGGGGTTGCCCCTGTTATCACGCAATATGCTGTATGATACCAATCAGCGCTCTCAGCAACATCTGTCTGCTCGCCCCATACCTGAGGATGCGCATTGGGAAGGTCTGTATAATAATCATAGAAGCTCATGCTGACGCCGCCGATTAACTGATGATACCTTGCGCCAGCGGCATAGCTTATCATGGACATGGCCGGGATCGGCGAAAAGCTGATATTTCTATCCGGACCGTATTTCTTTATAGTGTACATCTGTGCTGCGGTTATTACATCTGTTGCTGTATCCCAATCTGTCCTTCTGAATCCACCCTTGCCCCTTGACCATTTAATTTTCTTGTGAAGTTCTGCATCTTCTGCAATGCTCCTCCATGCGTCTACAGGGTCAGAGTGCTTCTCCCTTGCCTCCCTCCATGAATCAAGGAGTATGCCGCGCATATAGGGATATTTAATTCTCACAGGGCTGTATACATACCATGATGCAGATATACCCCTCTGACATCCCCTCGGCTCATACGGCGGAATGGTCGGCTCTAACAATGGATAATCAACAGCCTGCAGCTCCCATGTAATGATGCCGTCCTTTACATAGACCATCCATGAACAGCCGCCTGTGCAGTTATTTCCATGCGTGCTCCTTACTGTCTTATCATACTGCCAGCGGTTTCTGTAAAACTCTTCCCAGCCTCTTTTGCCGGGATTGACAACATCCTGAATCAATGAATTAGCCATTTATCTCTGACCTCCTTTTCCCCCATAATTTCTCCATAAGGCATCATGTGCAGTGCCCTTATTTCTTTTTCTGTATCTTCCGCTCCACACAATGCTGAAGAATATTAGTATGCTGACAAAACCAGCAGCGCTAATCCCGACAAATGTCCCTGTCTTTGAAGGCGACGGCTGCTTTGTAGCTATTGAACTAAAAAATGCCCGCAGGTGCTCCATCTCTTCCTCTGTTATATTCCTTGCTGAGAAGACCGGGCCCATTACAGGAAGACCGGGGCTGTTCACCCATCCTGTCATGAGAAGCGCCCTCTTTGGACCGGCAAATACCTGTGTCAAATTAGGACCGAGTATGCCTCCATCAAGCGCGCCCTCTCCTGCGCTGTGGCATGAGATACATGGCGGCCCGCCATTTACAAATCTCTTCTCCCCTGTAAACAAAGCCCTTCCGATGTTAGAATCCCCCGCTGCCGGCGCCGGCGCAGCCGCAGGTTCAGCAGCAGCTTGTGTCTGCGGCGTCTCTGCAACCTGAGCCATTGCAACGGCTGGCAGGATCAATCCTGTAAGGATTGCTGCCAGTAGTAAAACCTGAAAAACCTTTTTGAGCGACCCTCTAATGCTCCCCATCCTTGCACCTCCTCTAATTATTTAGAATTTAAAATATGCCTATCTAAACAGCCATAAAACAGGACAAGGCGAATGTTTTGTTACCTTATCTGTTACGCTGCCCATAAAGAGCTTGCCTACAGGTGAATAACGATGGGTTGCCATAACTATAAGATCCGCATCCCGCTCAACTGCCAATGCAACTATCTCATGCGCAGCATCGCCATCCCTTAAAACGGTCTCTATATTCTTCACACCCTTTTCTCTAAGTTTAGCCGCCTCTTTTTCAAGAAGGGATTTTCCCTCCTTCAACCATCCTTCATGGATAGACCCCCATTCAGGCGAGTCAGTAACCACATCAGCGGAGCGGTACCATTTTTCCACTATATTTAGTAAAATAAGCTTTGCGCCAGAGAGCTTACTTATATACGCCCCTGTCTCCTCTACCCTGTTTGATAACTCTGAACCATCAATGGGGCATATTATATTTTTATACTCCATAATGTCTTCCCTCTCTCTGGAGCCTTTCGTATTCATCAGCCGTTTGTATTTTCAGTCCCTTCGCTGCAGACTGAAGCGCCCTGCCGCCCTTACCTACCCAGCTTGTTGTCCATCTGCGCTGAACCTTAAGATACATGATAAAAATCACTCCTGCTATACCTGCCCAGAGGAGAAAGCCATAGCTAAAGGTGCCATAGTACTGCTTGGAAAGCCCCATTGCATTGGGAATCAGACCCCCGCCGAGGGCGCCTATCTCTCCAATAAGGCTCATGGCAATAGCAGTGGTTACCGGCCACCGATGAGGCACGAGTTGGAATGTGGAGCCGTTACCTGCGCCGAGGGCGCAGAAGAGGAGGAACATAATCGCCATCATAAAAATTATTGGTGGAAGCGTAGTTGCTATAAGCGATATCCCAAAGACAGCTACACATATGACAATCATAACATTGAGGCCGCCGATCCTGTCCGCTATCCAGCCGCCTACAATGCGTGTAACGCTGGCCATGACTATGATGGGCGCAGCCAACTGCCCCATCATGGCCTTTGAAATACCATATCCATCGTGAAATAATGTGGGAAGAAAATTTGTAAACCCTATATACCCCCCAAAGGTCAGTATATAGGATATGTTAAAGACCCATGCGTCTTTCTCTACAAGCACCTTCATATTTTCTCCAAATGTCTTCTTCTCACGGTCAGGAGGCTCTTTGGCAAATATCAGCATTAAAAGGAAGGGGACAAGCATAAGTGCAACTGCAAAACCGTAGACATTCTGCCAGCCATACTTTATAGCAAGTGGAGGCGCAAAAAGCACAGCCAATACAGCGCCGCTGTTGCCTGCCCCGGCTATGCCAATTGCAAGCCCCTTATATTGGGGCGGAAACCATCCGCCGCCCAAAGAAAGGGCAACACCGAAGCTTGCGCCTGCTATACCGAGCGGGATGCCCATTAACAAGACATCTGTATAAGATTTTACAAAAAAGAAGCCCCAGCCAAGGCCAAGAATGATTACACCCATCTCAACAAGCGCAGCGCTCTTTCTGCCTATGTACTGCGAAAGCACCCCTAATGGGAATCGCATAAGCGCTCCTGAGATAATCGGCACAGAAAGCATGAAGCCCTTCTGTGCAGGTGTGAGATTGTATGCCTCGCTTATAAAAGGCGCCATTGCGCCATTTAGCACCCATACTGCAAAGCAAAAATCAAAGTAGAGAAATGAACAAAAGAGCGTCCATGGATGCCCTGATTTTAAAAAAACCTTTAATGAAGCCATGTTTCTTGCCTCCTTACTTCTAAAACGTTAATACGCTATTGCTCATTTTCATAATCCCCCATCCCCCCTTTGGCAAAGGGGGGATGGGGGGATTATTCAGTGCGGATATTACGGATATTCCCCCTCTTAACTTCTTTAATCATGCAAAGCTAATGCCAGTTCTGGTTAGATATCTTTAATGATTGAAATCATAAGGTTTTTAAACCTGTATTTAAATATATATGATAAATGGCGCTGAAACGAAAATGTAACAGGCGGATAAGTCATTTAGGAATTTTCTCTTAGATTTTGAGGAGATAAGTATAGTGATACAGGAATGTAACAAGTAAGACGAATTTGTTTATTTGGCGTAACAGAATTAGGCTGTGGGGATATCTTCTTTATCCTTTATCATTCCGTACTGCTTACACTTTTCCCACAATGTCTTTCTTGATATGCCTAAAATCTTTGCAGCAAGGGTCTTGTTTCCCTTTGCCTCTTCAATTACACGTACAATATATTGTTTTTCAAAGACCCCTATTGCATTTGTAAGGGTCTCTGAATAGTGGAGCCTGTTTGCCACCTTAAACCCGGCATCGCAGCAACTGCATATATCCTCTGGAAGGTCCCAAGGCTGTATCTCACCGTCCCTGCATAAGGTAACAGCCCTTTCAATTGAATTTTCAAGCTCCCTTACATTCCCGGGAAAATCGTATTTAAGCAAGAGCTCCCGCATCTCAAGGGAAAGGTTCTTAATAGGCTTGTTCGCCTGTTTTGTATAATAATCTAAAAAGTGGTCTACAAGAATGAGTACATCCTCCTTTCGCTCCCTTAAAGCAGGAAGGTGGATCGGCACCACATTCAATCTGTAATAAAGGTCCTCCCTGAATCTTCCCTTTTGCGCCTCTTTTTTTAAATCACGCTGCGTTGCGCAGATAATCCTTACATCCACATTAATTGTCTCTGTGCCGCCGAGCCTTTCAAATTCCCTTTCCTGAAGCACCCTTAAAAGCTTTACCTGAACTGATGGGGATACTTCACCGATCTCATCAAGAAAGAGCGTGCCATTATGCGCAAGCTCAAATCTTCCCTTTTTCTGTTTTATTGCGCCTGTAAATGCGCCCTTTTCATGGCCAAAGAGCTCTGCCTCAAGAAGCGTCTCCGGAAGGGCAGCGCAACTTACCTTGACAAATGCCTCATCCTTTCTCGGGCTGTTATAATGAATGGCATTGGCAACGAGTTCCTTGCCTGTGCCGCTCTCACCGCTGATAAGCACAGTGGTATCGCTCTGGGCTACAACCTTTATCTTCTCAAAGATGTCTCTCATCTTGGCGCTCTTTGCAATAATACCGCTAAAGTCATATCTGTCGCCTATTTTCTCTTTTAAATAGATATTCTCATCCTCTAAGTCCCTTAGCTCTATCAAACGTTTGACCATAAGGATAAGTTCATCCATTGAGAATGGTTTTGTAATATAATCATAGGCGCCCTGCCTCATTGCCTCCACAGCGGTCTCCACTGTGGCATAGGCTGTAATCATTAAAATCTTTGTACTCGGCGAATACTGTTTGCAGGCCTTTAATATCTGCAGGCCGTCTACCTCCGGAAGCTTGAGGTCTGTAATTACCACATCATAAGCGCTATTCTTTATTGCCTCAAGGCCTTCGCCTCCTGATTCCACGCTGTGTATGTTATAGCCCTCTATCTTTAGGGCATCGCTTATTGATATCCTTATCAACGGCTCATCATCAATGATTAGAATGTTTGGCGTATTGTGCATATAAGGTTCTCCTTAATAAATCAAAAA
>JACPZJ010000065.1 GCA_016195585.1 Nitrospirota bacterium
ATTCCTTATTATCGCAAATAGCCTCTGCCCTGTCCAGTATCTCTTCCTTGCCAAAGAACTCAGAGATTTTTAAAAACCTCTCCCTCTTTGCCTTATTAAAACCTGTTAAAAGACCCTCAACCTTTAACATCTCCTTTTTGGAAAAGGCATCCCTTACCTTTCCCTCTGTCTGAGAATCAAGGCCAAATCCGTTCAGCATCCCCTTAAAGAATCCAATATGACCCATGGCAATCTCAAAATCCCTGAGCCCTATCTTTTTCAGGGATTCTACAGCAATGGCAATCATCTCTGCATCTGCCTCAGGAAGGTCAATGCCCAGCAGTTCGCCGCCGATCTGAAATATCTCACGCTGTCTGCCAGCATGCTCTTCTTCGTAGCGGAAGACATTGGCGCTATAGCATAATCTCATTGGCCCCGGCTTTTCAGCTAATGATGTTGCTGCAATCCGTGCTATCTGCGATGTAATATCAGGCCTTAGGACAAGTATCCTGCCTGTCCCCCTGTCTATAAATTTATAGGATTTATCAATAAGCTCCTCATCAAGGCCTTCGGACAGGACATCAAGGTACTCAAAGCCCGGGGTTACAATCTCTTGAAAACCCCATTTCAGGAATACAGAAAGGAGAGATTCTTCAATTCCTCTTTTCTTTGCAGCCCTTTCAGGGAAAAAAGTCCCCACGCCCTTTGGTGTAAGGGATTTAATTGTTCCGTTTAATGTTAGCATTTTATTTTCTACAGCTTTATCTGTTTTGCTGATAAAACATTGGGAAGTTTTTTAATTTGTTCTAATAGAGATGGCGGCACAGGGGAATCAATTCCAACCACTGTTATGGCCTTCCCGCCTGCCTTTACCCTTCCGAAGTGCATCTTCGCAATATTTATATTATTCTGGCCGAGTATGTTTCCAATATTTCCAATTAGACCCGGCTTGTCATTATTGTCAAGAATGAGCATATACCCCTCTGGGATTGCCTCAATGGGAAATTCGTCTATCTGGACAATCCTCGGGTCTTTTTTATTATATAAAGCGCCTGAGACGACACCCGTCTTATTGCCCGCTTTTACCTTTAATGTTATAAGGCTTGTGAAGTCCTCAACATCTGAGACCTTTGATTCCTTAACATTTATCCCGCGCTCCCTCGCAATTATCGGCGCATTTACATAATTTACAATCTGGGTCAGGATGGGCGTCAATAACCCCTTTAATATGGCTATTGTGATAGGCGCAACATTAAATTCAGCCACATCTCCCCTGTATTCAACTGTCACCTCTGTTAATGCGCCCTCATATAACTGCCCCTCAAAACTCCCAAGCCTCTCAGCAAGTGTAATAAAGGGCTGGAGCCCACAATCGGCTCCGCAATCGCTGTTGCCACATTCTCCTGCGCCTCTGTTGTCTGTGCGCCGAGATGCGGCGTTCCGATAAAATTCTCAAGTGTAATTAATGGATTGTTCACAGGCGGCTCATTCTCAAAGACATCAAAGGCAGCAGCCGCCGCCTTGCCGCTCTTTAGCGCCTCATATAAATCCTGCTCATTAACAATCCCGCCGCGGGCGCAGTTTATTATCCTTACACCGTTTTTCATCTTGGCGATGGTATCCTTATTAATGAGGCCCTTGGTCTCCTTTGTCATTGGTGTATGGATAGTAATGAAATCTGATCTCTTATAAAGCTCATCAAGGCTTACGAGTTCAATCCCCATCTCCTTTACCCGTTCAGGGGAGATAAATGGATCATAGGCAATGACATTCATCTTAAGGCCAATAGCACGGTTTGCAACTACGGCTCCGATATTGCCAATGCCAATGATACCGAGTGTCTTTCCGCTAAGCTCAACACCCATGAATTTCTTTTTTTCCCACTGTCCCTGTCGTAGCAGGGCTGCTGCCTGCGGTATATATCTTGCTGCGGCAAAGAGCATACCTATTGTGTGTTCTGCTGTTGTTATGGTATTGCCGCCTGGCGTATTCATTACAATAACACCCCTCTTTGTTGCAGCAGGTATGTCAACATTATCAAGGCCTGAACCCGGCCTGCCGATTATCTTTAATTTTTTAGCTGCCTCAAGCACCTCCTCAGTAACACTCGTTGCGCTCCTTATAATCAGGGCATCATAATTGCCTATGACAGACAACAGCTCCTCAGGTGTTGTCTTAGCCCTCGCATCCACCTCAAGGCCAGCCTTTTCTAAGATTTCTATTCCTTGCTTTGATAAATTGTCGCTTATCAGCACCTTCATCTGATCAATACCTCTTCTGCTGCGCCAACACCCTTGCCAAGTTCAAGCTTATATCCCATGCCTTTTAACACCATCTCTACCCCTGAAATAGCAGTGATAACATCAAATGTATCTGCATAACCGAGATGGGCGATCCTGAATATCTTGCCTTTAAGATGATCCTGTCCGCCTGCAGCAGTGATGCCATACTTTTCCCTGAGCTCTTTATAAATCTTCTGGCCGTCAAAGCCATCTGGCGCTGATACTGCTGTTAATGCATCGCTCGGCAACTCCTTTGGAAATAATGAAAGGCCTATCGCCTGCACGCCCTTTCTTGTTGCCTCTGCAAGCCTGCTGTGCCTTTTAAATATATTCTCAAGCCCCTCCTTCTTCATCATCCTCAATGCCTCGCAGAGCCCGATGATGAGAGTGACGGAAGAAGTAAAATTCGTCTGGTTCTTTAAAAGATTGTCCCTCTCCTTTTTAAAATTAAAATAAAACTTCGGGGCCTTTGCCTTATCCGCAAACTTCCATGCCTTATCACTTACGCTTACAAATGCAAGGCCCGGCGGAAGCATTAGCGCCTTCTGCGAGCCTGTAATCACTACATCAAGCCCCCAATCATCTGTCTTTATATCAAAGACGCCGAGGGCTGTTATGGCATCCACAACCAAGATAGTATCTGCATATTTCCTTACAATATCTGAAACGGCCTTTGTATTGTGGGCAACGGCTGTTGATGTCTCGCTTGCCTGCATTAAAACAGCCTTTATTGATGGGTCTTTTTTTAATGCCTTTTCTACATCTTCTGGTTTTACTGCAAAGCCCCACTCTACCTTTATCTAATAACAAGCGCCTTATCACCGGGTGAAAGGAAATTCGTAACTGAGCCCTCCATCCCGCCTGTACCGCTGGATGATAAAATCAATACATCATTCTTTGTCTGAAACAGCCATTTCAGATTGCCCCTTACCTCTTCAAAAATGGGGAGAAATTCAGGCGCCCTGTGATGGATAATGGGCATTGCCATTGCAATCAATACCTCTGGCGGGACAGGTGTAGGCCCCGGTGCAAGCAAATATCTTTTAAGCATTACAAACTCTCCTCAAATAAAATAACCCCATATTTATGGGGTGTAAAATTTAGCGTTAAACTAACATAATAACCATTCATTGTCAAGGGGAATGGAAGCGGTTTATCTGGCCTCTGCCTCTATCTTGGATACATTTCTGATTACAACAAATATCCGCTGGTTGTTATCTGCCTCATCCATTGGGAATAAAAAGAAACCGAGCTCATCCTGCCTGAAGCTATATGTATAGCCGCTTATTACCTCGCCGTCAGGAAAGGTAACCTTTACCCGTTTGCCCACATCACCCGGCAGCCTCTTTGGCGCAGAGGCATGTTTCTCACCTTCCTTTTTGCCGTAAAAATCCCTCACAAAAAATATGGCCTTCATTACAGGGACAGAGACCTCTTTTATCTTATCTGTATCATCATCCCTGTATATTATGTGAAAGTTCTCCCTTACAGGGACAAAATCATTGGTAACACCCCTCATTATAGTCCCGTCCAGAAATTTTATTACAACCTTATTGGATAACTGAACCACACCCCACCGCCTTTGACTAACCCTGCTAAGATAATATATAATTATAAAGTTTGTCAAGGAGGAACTTTGAACAGGTTTATTGCAGACACCATGCTCGGAAGGCTTTCCACATGGCTCCGCATCATCGGCTATGATACACTCTATTTTAAAGACATTGATGATGCATCGCTTTTGAGATTGGCAAGGGAAGAAGGGCGGGTCATACTCACAAGAGACACACTTTTATTAAAGAGGCGGGAGATAGAGGATTATGTATTTATTAAAGATAATGAGCCGATAAATCAGCTCAAGCAGGTTATAGCTGCCTTATCACTAAAGACAGGAGACAATTTATTCAGCCGCTGTACCCGCTGTAATGAAATACTCATATCAATAGAAAAGAAGTATATAGAAGATCTTGTGCCGGAATATGTATTTCAAACAAACAATACCTTTACACAATGCAGGATATGCAGGAGGGTATACTGGAAGGGCACACATTTTAAAAGGATGGAAGATAGGTTGAAAAGATTATTAGATAATCCCCCTTACTCCCCCTTTAGTAAAGGGGGGATGGGGTGATTTTAGAGATTGCTTCGCTTCGCTCGCAATGACAGTTAGGTGTATTTTCAAATGAGAAATAATAATTACTTCAGGCTTATAATCTCAAAAGGCAATAATGGCTTTATGAACATGGCCATTGATGAGGCTATTGCCATCTCATGCAGGAAGAAGCTGTCGCCCCCTGCTTTAAGGTTATACACATGGAACCCGCCCTGTATCTCTATCGGATATTTTCAGGATATAAAAGAAGTCAATATTCAGGAATGTAAGAGGCAGAAAATAGATATCGTAAGACGGCTTACAGGCGGTAAGGCGGTGCTGCATAATAAGGAGATAACCTACAGCATTATCTCGCCAGTAGACAATTCTATCTTCCCACGGGATGTAAAAGGAGCATATAAAAAGGTTGCAAATGGCCTGCTGCTCGGGCTTAAGAACATGGGTATCTCAGCAGAGATTGCAGAAGACAGGGCAAAGGAGCTTCACAGATTCTCATGTTTTTTGAATACCTCATTTTATGAGATAACGGTTAAAGGCAAAAAACTAATTGGAAGCGCGCAGAAGCGGTGGAAAGATATTTTTTTACAGCACGGCTCCATAATCATTTCTTCGCCATATTTAGATGCGCACAGGCTCTTTACTGAAAAATACAATACCCGACGCTGGAATTATAACCGCCTGCCTTGACCTTAATAGGTTTTTTTGGTATATTTAAATTGAAGGAGCGGCGTTTTTTCTTGACAATAAGAATAAGAAATAGTATCTTTTCAACAGCTTGTAAAAATATTTTTTAAATATGATAGGGAGGTAAGGTTGGAGAAAAAAAGAAAAAAAACAGGATATCTTTTGTTTATCATCCCATTCTCCTTTTTAATTTCATCCTGCTCAGCAAATCTTCTTGCCGTTAAAGGTACACCCAAGACAGAACCGAATGAGATACAAATAGATAAAGATACAAAAGACCTTGCCAAAGGCGAGATAGATAATTCATCTTCATTATCCAATGATCATCAACAGCAAACACCCGACATTCAACATCACACAGCAATAATAGTAGTAGAGCCTCCGCCTGCCACTGATGTAGAAAACCTGAATGCGCCCGCAAATGAGGAAGAATTTGCAGAAACAGGAAAAGCTATTGCAGAGGAGGAAGAGGAAATAACCTATGATGTGCCTATTGTTGTTAATAACAGCGTAGAGGCGCATATAGAATATTTTAAGACCCGTGGCAGAGAAAAATTTGAGTTATGGCTGTCAAGGTCTGGCAGATATATTCCAATGATGAAGGATATTTTAAGAGAGAAAGAACTTCCAGAGGACCTTGTATACTTAGCCTTGATAGAGAGCGGATTTAATCCTAATGCCTATTCAAGGGCAAAGGCAGCCGGGCCGTGGCAGTTTATAAAATCAACCGGCAAAAAATATAATCTTAAAATAGACTGGTGGATTGATGAGCGCCGCGATCCCAAAAAGTCAACGATAGCTGCAGCAAATTATCTCACTGACCTATATAATATGTTCGGCTCGTGGGATTTGGCAATGGCATCCTATAACGGAGGCGAGGGAAGGGTTCAACGGGCAATGACAAAAACAAAGACAGATGACTTCTGGCAGTTGAAAAAAACGCGCCACCTCCGTAAAGAAACCAGGAATTATGTGCCAAAATATATGGCAGCGACAATCATTGCAAAGAACCCGGTGGAATATGACTTTGACATAAATTATCTTGAGCCAATACAATACGATGAGGTTCAAATAGAAGAGAGCACTGACCTGAGGGTCATTGCAAGGTGTGCTGGTGTTACCTATGAAGAAATTAAGGAGCTGAATCCTGAATTAAGGAAATGGGTTACCCCGCCAAATGTAAACAGATATATTCTAAAAATTCCTACCGGTACAAAGGAAATATTCCTTGAAAATTATAGCAAAATACCTTCTGATGAGAAGGTAATATGGGAGAGACACCTTGTAAAAAAGGGTGAGACCATATCTTTCATAGCAAGAAAATATCGTGTAACCGTTGATGACCTGAAAAGGATTAATCTGTTAAAGAATGGAGTAATCAGGGAAGGCAATTACCTGTTAATCCCTCATGCACCTGAGGGGACAAAGGCAAGTATTAGGCTTGCCAGCACACCCTTAACAGAGGGAAAACATACGGTCTATCACAGAATAAAAAGGGGAGACACCCTGTGGAAGATAGCAAAAAACTATAATGTCTCCATAGCAAGTATAAAAGAATGGAACGGACTTAAAAGAGCTAAAAACCTCAGGGCCGGCAAAAGCCTGAAGCTGATTGTGAATGCTGATGACCTATAGACCAAATCGTCTGCCGAGTTTAAAGGCATAGAGGTTTTTTTCAACAGAGGACGGCGGGACGCATCTCTTGATTACACCTTCCCAGAGGTTTTGCTCAA
>JACPZJ010000072.1 GCA_016195585.1 Nitrospirota bacterium
GCAGGTTCACTGCATTGGCGCCAATAGAATGAAGCCTTTGAAATAGCCAGCCAAAGGGGATATTGTTCGCAATATTCTGGACGCTGACAAAGGCATCCTTTGGTGTCGGGATGTAATACATCATTAAAAAGACGCCTGTGCCTATTTGAAGCAGAAAACCGAGGAAGGAGAGGCCTCCAAAGCAATATAACCAGTTAATCTCCTTGTGCACCCATTTCTCTGTAAGATTTTCCCTTATCCATTCCCGCGCATCGTATCTCTCATCAAACCAGTCAAGTATCTTTTTGTTGACGCCCTTTATCAGCTCCATCTTAAACCTCCGGTTTTACCCCACAACAATCTTAGTAGCCGTCTCCACAATCGCTATCTGCGGAAGCGGCTTTGGAGGCGGCCCTGAGAGAACCTTGCCTGCTGCATCAAACCTCCCTGCATGACATGGGCATAAAAACTCACCCTTATCCTCCTGCCACCTTACAATGCATCCGAGATGGGTGCATACTGCGGACAGCGCTGTAAAACCTGTCTTTGTCTGGATAATAACAGCCGGGTTTCCTTTATAGGTAAAAAACCTTGCCTTGCCTAAAGGTATCTCGTCCTTTCCTATCTCTACCTTCTCAACCGCCTCCAGCCTCGCAAGCGGAGAGAGATAGCGTATTATCGGATAGGCCACAGCGCCACAGGTTACACCAATAATCGAAAAAAAGAGTAGTTTTAGAAATCCCCTTTTGCCTTCATCAGTACTGCCTTTTTCAAATACATTAGCCATAGCTCACCTTGACGCCTTTTCATCCTTACCCATCTCAATATTTATATCAGTCTGCTGAATAATCTCAGGGTTGTATTGATAAAAGGCCTGCGCTGTTACAGTAACCGATACATCCTGCGGGATATAAAAAATAAACTCTTCTCTCCTCGTTTCCCTCGGGGCGATCCTGTTATCGCCTGCTATTGCTGATCTGTTGCACATGGCATCGCTGTCCTTTGTAAATTCCATGCCGCCTGCGCCAATAAGCGTCTTTTTATATATCCTCTGATCCTTGAGCATCTGCCCTGTTGCAGTCTTCACTGTAACATCAAGGACCATCCTCCTTGAAGGCGTCCCTGTTGGCACCATATGCCCAGAGCCTGCATTTGTTACATCCACTGAGACCCTCATCTTATCAGGGTATCTCTTTATCTCCTTTACCTCCACCTTTATTGCCTTTTTCACCTGATCAATGGAATGGCCGCCCTGGATATTATGGTCATTAATAAACTTCACACTGCTTTTTTTGATCTCCTGTGCAACTATCGCGCCTTCCCTTCGCGGCATGTGGCAGTTCTGGCAGTGCGTCCCTTCTTTTGCATAGGGCCCTGCCTTCCACTCTGAATAGGTGCCCATGATTGTGACATTATTCTGATCAGTAAAATCATGGCATGCGCCGCACAGATCTGAGGTCTCAAAGAGCTTCAGGTACCTCGTCTTGTGCACAGGCGAGGAGAGTCCCTTTAGCGGCCCATTTTTTACAAGTCCGGGCTCAAGCTTAAAGGGATTTTCCCTGTTCTTTAAATCAAGCGCTGTAACTGAATGGCAAAAGTCGCAGGTAATGCCCTCTTTTGTTATATCCTGTTTTAAGTCGTAATCCTTGTTCCAGAATGTGATGGGCGCATGGCATTTGATGCACAATGCCTTTGTCTCGCCATTGGAGTTTTTAAAGGCAATGAGATTAGCTGTCTGAAATATGGGATCTTCAATTGACATGGCGTGGAGGGAATTTTTCCACATATTATATATCTCCACATGGCATTCACCGCATACCTTTGCGCTTGTAAATGTGCTCTTTTCAATCTTTGGCAGATCCTTCTTTGATGCCTCCTTTTGCGAAGCCGCATCAGAAGATAATAGCATCAGCCCTGTTAAAAGAAGGAAGAGGGTCTTCCATGTCTTCATCTTTGCCTCCAGCCTTAATTCAAAATCTTCACGGTAAGAAAAATTAGATTGGAATTTTCTGAAGCCTTTTATATGCTAATTATAATCCTTAATAAAATTAAATGTCAAAAGCTTTTTAAAATACCTAAGAAGGAGGCCTTTTTGGGGAGAAGGTCATATATGGGAAAGGCCTCCTTTAGGTATAAACCTGCCTGCAGGGCAAACAGCCGTTTGCCCCTACAAGGCAGGTAGCTGTTATTTCTATTTTTTGGAAAATGTCCTTATATATGCAATAACATCCTGTCTCTCTTGCTCGCTTAATGAGCTGGCAAAACCCATCATTGCAGTGCCCTTTACACCGTCAGAGATTAATTTAAAAAGCTCATCATCAGACTTATTCATCTTTGCCTTATCTGTAAAATCTGCTGCCTTTGGATTCAGGCTGGCGCCTGCAGGGCCGTCGCCCTTTCCTGCTGCCCCATGGCACAAACCGCACCTTGCATCATAAATCTTTTTGCCTGCCTCTGCGTTCCCCTTTTCTGATGCTGATGACTTTGTGATATAGGCTCCGAAAAAGATAATCAGAAATAGAATCACAATCATTAAAAATATAAATTTACTCCTTGGCTCTTGTTGCATCTTACCCCTCCTAATAATAAGTTAATAATTATTCCCTCTTCTATTCAGGCACTCACTAATGCCTGGTAAAATTCCTTCAACTCCTCTTTATTTACAAACTCAAAAAAGACATCCACATTCCTTCCCCTCTCCTTGTAGCTTACAATAAGCCTCGGCAGGCTAAAAAAAGGGATCCCCCTCGCAGTCCTGCTAAAAACAATATTTGCAAGGGGGATTGAGGAAAAGGATGTTTGGGATGATAGCGATATCTTCTTCATTAACGAAATCCTGTTTGTAATAATCCTTTCATTTGTAAGATATATCTCGCCGCCGGCAATCCTGCGCTCCCTGATTATCTCTTCGCCGTTTTTTAAGATGTTATTTATCTCTTCTTTTTTTTCCATGTTCCTCTGCCTTCTCTTCCCATTCCATTAATATGCTTTTCCCTTCAAAGGTCATTGCTTCATCGCCAAAGTAGTCCCACACCTGACCATGCCCTGCCCTCTTTTTCCACTTATAGCTCTTCATTGGATGGGTCCAGCTCTTATAGCGCTGTCCTTCATACAGAAAATCCAGCGAATAGGGCTTTTGCGCAACCACATGGGCTGCCTTTATCATTGGCTTGAATCTCTTTCCCCCTCCGGCCACTATCAGCAGAAAGAGCATCCAGATAAGGAAGACTACAGGAAATACATACTCCTGATAGCCTTTGCCGAGTTTGAACATTATGGCTGCCGCAATAAAGGTAATTATCAGTGTTATGATTGCCCTTCCTGCAAATCTGAATTTTTTTTGTTCGTGGCTGCGCCCTTCCATTTTTTTACCTCAAGAATGAGACAACAACATAGGATGCCTTGTATATGCCAATTGTAAATATTGTATAGCTGATAATTACAAGGCCGTTGAATATGTAATAACCCCTTACATCCTCCTCTGTCTCAACAAAGAGCTTTAAGAGCAGCGCAAGGCCAAGGATTTGCGAGCCTGCAAAGAGCCACAGATTATATGAGCTGTATAAAAATCCTGTTGTGCCTGTAAGCATCATATAAACAACCTTTGGCGCAGTCATAAGCAAAGAGAGCGCAAAGGCAAGCACTGCCATTATATCCCTTGTCATTACAAAATTCATAAGCCATATATCTGAGCCGATGCGAAAATTAAAGGTTGAAAAGAGATTCAGAAAATATGGCCTCAATAAATGAAATGCGATTGCCTGCGTAAAAAGCATCCATGCAATCAGTGTAAACATCCAGTGCAGCCCCCAGATAGATAACTCCTGCAAGGAGGAGTAGAGGTTTGTTACATTAAGATAACGTGGAAAATCCTCCACACCATTTGCAGCAGAGGCCGTGCCTGCAAAAATCAATACTATATATGTCATTCCTGCGAAGGCAGGAATCCAGGATTTTCTGGATTCCGCATCAAGTGCGGAATGACAGAATAGATTCCCGCGGGAGTTTGTACCTATAAAAAATATTTTTTTTATCTTATCCTGCATCTTCATCATACTCCACATTGGCTGCCATTAATCTCAGACGGGTTGTTATACCCCACCCTGTCTCGGCATCAAACCTGTTTGCGCACTTTAAGCACTCTATCTCCCTTCCATCAAAGCTGAAGGTCACATTACCGCATATCGGGCAATATCTATAGTAACCCCTTACAGCCTTCTTACCTGTATTGTCCTTAACCTTTACCACTAAGTAGCTCTCACTTACAGCGCGGTCTCCGACAAAATCCGACTCCCATACATCCTCTGCATCAAGGTATCTAATTGGCTTTGATAGATCCTCGTTCCCGTCTGTCCTTGTATAAACAGTGTATTTGATTCCTGACTTTCTCCTAAAGAAAGACGCCTCAATCGGCTCATTCAATACCTTAGACCTGTATGCAATCCCCAGAGACAGGGCAGAGAGCAGGCTGCCGATGATAGTCAGGCCTCCGAGGATAAAGCCCCTCCTGTCGGTCTTAAAGTCATTAATCATCTCTTTTATTGCGTCCTGAACATATTCAGAACTTCCAAGCTTGCTCATTTATTGAAACCCTCCTATAACCCCCTCAATATCCTCTCCCTTTAACCCCTCTGTATCCCCCCTTAGTAATGGGGGAACTAAAAGGGGGGTGGGGGTTAATAAATCGGCGTAATCCTCTCTATTGTAACAACGCTCAATGGGCACTCCCTCTGGCACATAAAGCATCTGATGCATTTCTCAGAGTCCTTCACAAAGGCTGTCCCCTCCATCCATGTCTTTGACCCACCCTCTTTTGGGAGTGGCCATCTAAAGAGCCTCATTATTGCAGGCCCGATGAGCTTTTCAAGATTCCCTTCAATGCTGATCCTGTCAACCTTCTTCATATCAATGCACTCCTGCGGGCATATATCCTTGCAGATGCCGCAGAGAAAGCAGTAATCGCCGCCGGCAGTAATCCGATGATTGCACCTTAAGCACCTCTTAGCCTCTTCAACAGCCGCCTCATCTGTATACGCCAGCTCCACCTCTTTAAAACCTATGCGCCTCTTTGTCGCAAGCGTCGGCGGATGGAGACTCTCTTTCTTCTCAATAGTCTTTTCCACATCATAGGCAGTCACATATGTAACAACCATCTCCTTCTTTGCCGGCTTCTTATGGCTTATCTTCTCGCCGCTGAGATATTTATCAATAGACTCTGCCGCCCTCTTTCCGTCTGCAATTGCATTTATAAGCAATCTTGGCCCAAAGGCGACATCGCCTCCTGCAAAGATGCCCTCTGCTGTAGTGGCAAGGGTCTCCTGATCAACCACTATGGTATTCCTTTGTGTAAACTCTATCCCGTCCTTTGGTTTTATCCATGAAAGATCAGAGGCCTGGCCTATTGCCATAATGATTGTATCTGCCTCAATAACTGATTCAGCGCCCTCAATAAATGTGGGATTAAATCTTCCTTTATCATCAAAAACAGATTTGACCTTTATCACCTCAAGCCCTGCGGCAGCGCCCTTTTCACCGATAATCCTCTTTGGACCGAGTGAGTTGTGTATAATGATTCCTTCATTAAGCGCCTCTCCAACCTCCTCCTCATGCGCCGGCATCTCCTCAAGGGACTCAAGACAGACCATGTGCACCTCTTCAACCTCTCCCATCCTCACTGCGGCACGGGCAACATCAATCGCAGTTGTTAAATCCTCTGCCATACCGAGCTTTTCCTTCTTCCTTCTTACTGCAACGCGGGCAACATCAATCGCAACATTCCCGCCGCCAATAACAAGCACCTTCTTGCCCATTTCAACCTTATAGCCGAGATTTGCATTTAGGAGAAAATCCACGCCGCGAAGCACGCCATCAAGCTCAACCCCCTCAATCCTTAAATCACGGCTCTTGTGCGCGCCAATGGCAATAAATATCGCATCATATTCCTTTTTCAGATCTGATATTGTAAAGTCCCGTCCTGCTGCCATATTGCATTTTAGTTTCACACCCATGGAGAGTATCATATCTATCTCTGCCTTTATAGTATCCCTCGGAAGGCGGTATTCTGGAATACCGAGGTGCATCATGCCGCCGGCAATCTTCTGCGACTCAAAGACAGTTACATCATAGCCCTTGCGCACAAGATGGTCTGCTGCTGAGAGGCCCGCAGGCCCTGCACCGATTATTGCAATCTTCTTGCCCTTTGCTGGCGCAGCAGAAAGCTTCTCCTTATAATTATTCTTCTTTGCATAATCTGCAACAAACCTCTTTAATGCCCTGATGGACACAGGCTCATCAACAAGGGGACATTCACCCTCAGCCACTCAGTCTCAACCTCTTTGACCTCTTTTTTAAATTCCTTCACTGTCATTTCTTACCTCGGATACGGCGACCCAAGCCTATGCACAAGCGGATCAATGCCTATAGATGCATAGAATATGCCAAAGGTGTAAAAGGCATATCCTGCTAAAATAAGTATATTAAATATTGCAAACCATCTCGGCCTCTCCTCTGTATTAGCAACGAGCTTTAAGCCGAGGGCAAGGCCGAGTATCATGGAGCCGATAAGCATGGGCATTGTATATGCCATGTAATTCACGCCGAGCGGCTTTGCCCATTCAAGGAGATGCTTTGGGAATGTAATCTGCAATGAATATACAAAGGCAAGCACCGCCATCAAATCCCTTATCAATATATACAGAAGCCACCATATCTCTGCGCCGAGATTAAATGTAAACTTTGCGAGATTCCTGACATAATATGGCCTGAGCAAATGCAGGGATACTGCCATTGTAAAAAGGAGCCATGAGACAAGCGTCATCAGCCAGTTTATGCCAAAGTCTGAAAACTCCCTTAATGATGACTGGCCGTTCACAATTTTAAGAAGGTCTTTCACGCTTATCTGCTCTGTTGCTCCTGCTGCCTCGCCTGTAACTGTAACATACACAGGCTCTGTTAAAAGAAATTTTGCATTCTCTGTGTCCTTTGGAATCTCAACTGAAGGGTCAATGCCATAGTTCAGCCTTCCAATCAATGTATATTTGCCTGACTTTCTCGGCGCCTTTATTTTCCATGTTACAGGCTCATCCTTAATTGCAACACCCTGCTCCACATAATTGTATTTTTTGCCGATATAATCAGACACAATCTCCCAGCCGTCCCGTGCAGGATGCTTCTGATTTTTATTTACAAGGAATATCCCTCTCACACCATTATCACCGCCAGAGGTTTTCATGGTAATAGTTATCTCCTCCCCCGGCCTGACATCCTTTTTATCAACATTTATTGTAATCATCCCCTGCTTTGGCCCATCGCCAAATACGCCTCTCGTATGGCAGTGTGCGCAGGCAGGCTCAATGTTCCCGGGCCCGGGGCCAAAGGGAAAGGCAAGGGCAATGGAGGGTGTAATTGCCAGAATTGTTAATAGAATTATTTTTATATATCTCTTCATCCTTCGCACCTTCCTTTTAATGGACTATCCCATATATCCCAAGTGAATAAACGCCAAAGCCGGCAAGTATCAGGAGGTTATATATTTTGAACGCTGCCGGATTATCATCCACATCAACAAGGCTCTTCATAAAGATTGATATGCCGAGGATAATCGGCCCGACAATCATGGGCCATGGCACAAGGCCGTGTATCTCGCTTAGATATCCGGGTATAAGATTAAATAGCCCCATTGCAAAGACCGCCACAGCAACAATATCCCTTCCTGTTAAATAGAATGTCCACCACAGATCCGCGCCCAGCCTTAGTGTGAATTTATTTAATATTTGTAATATATATGGTCTTGCTAAATGAAGGAATACAACGAGGGCATACAGCACCCATGTAACAAGGACAAAGGTATACATGATAAACCATACAAACCACCGCGCAAGTGTCTGCGCGAGGTCTTCTATTACAACCTCCTTTGCCACAAACTCACTGCCATTAGCAGCAAAGGCAGCGTCATAAGATAGCAAAAGAGCAATGAACATCAATATCAAGCTAATTGTATAACTCCTTTTCAATTTTATTCCCTCCTACTATTTAAATCGCAAATCCCACCCTCCCCTTAATCCCCTCCCTGCCTGCCCTGTCTGCAGACAGGCAGGTGCAGGATTGCCATCAAGGGAGGGGGAATAATAAAGTCCCCTATCCCCCTGCGGGAGAGGCCAATAATTTTTCACATCTCCCCTCTGGGGAGAGGGTTAGGGTGAGGGGTTAA
>JACPZJ010000043.1 GCA_016195585.1 Nitrospirota bacterium
AGAGAGCTCTTTGTAAGCACAATAAAATCGCTTGCTGCTGCAATTGATACAAAGGATCCATACACGCATGGCCATTCAGAGAGGGTCGCATCAATTGCAGCTATAATTGCCAGAGAACTTGACCTTCCGCCACAGGAGGTTGAGAGGGTGTATATTGCTGCGCTCCTCCATGATGTTGGCAAGATTGGAATAGATGACCATCTGTTAAAGAAAGGGACCGGAATCACTGAAGAGGAGTATAACAATATAATTAAACAGCATCCGATTCTGGGTGCAAGTATTATGGCGCCTATAAAACAGCTTCAGAAGACAATTCCCGGCGCAAAATACCATCATGAGCGGTATGATGGAAAGGGTTATCCTGAGGGCTTAGCCGGTAAGGATATCCCTCTTGTTGCACGGATAATAGCCCTTGCAGACACCTACGATGCCATGACATCTGAGAGGCCATATCAAAAGGCGATGAATCAGTTGAGCGTAATTGGAAAGATAAAGGAGTGGTCGGGTTCACGCTTTGATCCTGACATTGTAACTGCCTTTATCTCTGCAATAGAAAAAGAGAGGCGCAGCAATGCCTGACGAGGATATAATACAGGATAAAAGATGGAAGCGGATATTCTGGAAGGTTATTATAATCCCTCACAAGATAGTTATGGTCAGTATAATTACCCTTACGCTCATTGTCTTTTTCTTTGTCTTCACCTTACTCATGTATAAATTTGAAAATCCTGCAGGCGGCAATTTTGCAGAATATGTCCTGTCCCTTTATTCAAAGATAAAGATTCCTGAGAAAATCAGGGAGGAGAGACACAACCGTTTTGAGGTAAGATTTGCAAGGCTCTCCTTTGTCTCAGGGCAGGTATCTATGAGAAGGGGTGGCAGACTCCGATGGGACACTGCCGCAAAGGACATTTCTCTCGGCACAGGGGATATTCTAAGGACCCATTCAAACTCCTATGCAGAGGTCTCTTTTGACGATGGCAATATACTCCAGATAAAGCCTGATTCGCTTGTAATAATCGGCAACATGACCGAGGATGCATGGACAATGGAAAAACTTTCATCAGTCAAACTTATGGAGAGTGACATTGAGGCTGATATCAAAAAGCCGGAGATTATAGGTTCTAAGTTTAAGATTGAGACGCCAAATGCTGTTGCAAGTATAAAGGAAGAGGCAAAGGTAGCTATTAAGGTTACAAAGGAACAGAGCAGCCAGATCAAGGTCTTCGCAGGCACTGTTGATGTTCAGACAAGTGAGGAGAGCGTAAATGTAAAGCCCGCAGAGGGAATAGAGATTGCCTCTAATAAGGAGATCATTACCATAAAGGACCTGCCTGATGGGCCTGTTCCTTCTTCGCCAGATAATCAAAGAGAGTTTTTCTACAAAGATATAAGTGATTCAGCAATCATCTTAGGCTGGAAAGGGGACAACAAATCAAAGATGTTCCATTTAGAGGTAGCTAAAGATATCCATTTTGTTGATTTACTTATCAGCAAGGATGATCTTTTGGAAAATAGTGTATCTTTACAGGAGATACCTCAAGGCGCCTATTATTGGCGGGTAAGGGGAATTAATAAGGATGGCCATAAAGGTGCAAGCAGCGATCTTAGAATGTTTAAGGTAACTTTGGATAATATACCCCCGCGAATCCTGATAAATGATGTTTTGTTTCTAAAAGAAAGAAATGGCATTATCCTTTATCTATCGGGTGAAACCGAACCAAATGCAGAACTTTTGATTAATGAAAAAAGATTAAAGGTGGATGCCTCAGGCCGATTTCATGGGTTTTTCAATTATAAAGGTAATATATTAAGGGTGGAGGCATCAGATATCGTTGGAAATAAAAGCTATTTAGAGAAGCCTATCAGTGCTAAATAGTATACTGTCTGCCAACAGGCAGGAATACAGAGAAAATCTAAGAATTTCTAAGAAAATAGGAGATATTTATTACTATTTCCCTTCAAGAAGTAGCTACCATTGTTTGATCCTTGAAATTTAAGATTGCTTTTTCGTCAGGATACATATATTATTAGCACTCTTAGATGATGAGTGCTAATAATGTGATTAGCCATTCCTAATATCTACCCTTACTCCAACCTGCCTTTCGGCAGACAGGAAGGGGCAGTAAGGGAAACAATTCTGAAAGAATTCAATAATATTTAATAAATCTATTTAAGAAAGGAGAAAACTATGAAATTCAGGCCGCTTGGTGAGAGGGTTTTTGTAAGCTATGCAGAGGAATTGGAAAAGACTGCAGGAGGAATTTATATACCTGATGCAGCAAAAGAGAAACCACAAAAAGGGAAGGTTGAGGGTGTAGGCAAGGATGTAAAGGGTCTTAAGGCTGGTGATACTATACTATTTGATAAATATTCAGGCTCTAAGATTTCCATTGATAATAAGGAATATCTTATTATCAAAGAGGAAGATGTATTAGGTGTATTTGAAGGGTAAAATAAGAGAGAATTATTGTATAATTATTGTATAATTAAGGAGGTCTTAAATGGCAAAACAGTTATTATTTAGTGAGAGTGCAAGGTCATCAATACTAAAAGGTGTTATGCAGCTTACAGATGCAGTAAAGGCAACGCTTGGCCCTGCAGGCCGTAATGCAGTTATAGACAAGAAATTTGGCGCGCCTACAATAACAAAGGACGGTGTTACAGTTGCAAAAGAGATAGAGTTAAAAGACCCATATGAGAATATGGGAGCCCAGCTTGTTAAGGAGGTTGCGAGCAAGACGAGTGATGTAGCAGGTGATGGTACAACTACTGCAACAGTACTTGCTGCAATTATCTATAAAGAAGGGATGAAGCATGTCTCTGCAGGCGCCAATCCAATGGATATCAAGAGAGGCATTGAGAAGGCAGTAGAGGTTATTATTGAAGAGTTAAAAAAATTAAGCAAGCCTACACAGGACAAGAAAGAGATTGCACAGGTCGGCACAATCTCTGCAAATAATGATCCTACAATTGGCGACTTGATAGCAGAGGCAATGGATAAGGTCGGCAAAGATGGCGTAATCACTGTTGAAGAGGCAAAGAGCATGACCACCTCCCTTGATAGATGACGCCTTTATTCTTATTAATGAAAAGAAGATTAGCAGCATGAAAGACCTTCTTCCTATCCTTGAGCAGATAGCAAAGATGGGAAGGCCGTTATTAATCCTTGCTGAAGAGATAGAGGGAGAGGCGCTGGCAACACTCGTTGTAAACAAGCTTAGAGGAACACTCAATGTTGCTGCTGTAAAGGCCCCCGGTTTCGGCGACAGAAGGAAGGCAATGCTTGAGGATATTTCAATACTCACAGGCGGTCAGGTAATATCAGAGGACCTTGGCCTGAAGCTTGAGAATGTAAAGATCGCTGACCTTGGAAGGGCAAAGAGGATTACTATTGACAAGGACAATACAACGATTGTTGAAGGCGCAGGCGATCATTCAAAGATTCAGGGAAGGGTAAAGCAGATAAAGGCCCAGATTGAAGAGTCATCATCCGATTATGATAAGGAAAAGCTTCAGGAGAGGCTTGCAAAGATAGTCGGCGGCGTTGCTGTTATCAATGTTGGCGCATCAACCGAGACAGAGATGAAGGAAAAGAAGGCAAGGGTTGAGGATGCCCTCCATGCAACAAGGGCAGCAGTAGAAGAGGGTATAATTCCCGGCGGCGGCGTTGCGCTCCTTCGCTGCATCCCTGCGCTTGAAAAACTAAAGCTCCATGGCGACCAGCAGTTTGGTGTTAATATAATAAAGAGGGCGCTTGAGGAGCCAATAAGGCAGATCGTAGAGAATGCAGGTTTTGAAGGCTCTGTGGTTGTTGAGAAGGTAAAGGCTGAGAAGCCAAATGTAGGATTTGACGCCTCAAAAGAAGAATATGTTGATATGCTAAAGGCGGGTATTATTGATCCTACAAAGGTCACCCGCTGTGCCCTTCAGAATGCGGCAAGTGTGGCATCCCTGATGCTCACAACTGAGGTCATTGTTGCTGAACTGCCAGAGGAGAAGTCAGCAGCTATGCCAGCAATGCCTGGAGGCGGAATGGGTGGAATGTATTAAAAAAACTTGACAACTGAACACGGATTGTATAGTATATAGTTAATTTTAACTCTTTAAATCAGTCCAGCGAGGCTGATAAGGGATAACTAATGAAGAAAATAAGACAATTTAAAAACCTCCTGTCTCTGTAAAAGAGCAGGAGGTTTTTTTTTGCCATAAAGAGGCCAAATGCCGGTTAAATGGAAAGAAAAGAAGATA
>JACPZJ010000073.1 GCA_016195585.1 Nitrospirota bacterium
AAAAACAAGCATCACTCCTAATAGTATCTTTAAAAATCCCATAAAATTAATACCCCCACTTGCATAATCATTCATTTCTCTTCCAACATGGCATTTATCAATTCATTGATGCTGCCTGATCCCCAGTCCCTCGGCCCCATTGCCCTACCAATTATCCAGCCCCTTTTATCTATGAAGTATGTTACTGGCACACCCCATGTCCAATATCTGTCTGTAATGTTGCCTTCTCTTGCGAGGTATACAGGAAAGTCCACGCCAAGCCCTTTTGCAAATGAATCTACCTCCTCATGTGTGGCCTTTACATCTACAGCAATTGGTAGAAAGACAATATCCTTATTTCTAAAATTCTGATACATCTTTCCAAAGAGCGGAAGCTCTTTCTTACACGGTTTGCACCATGTAGCCCAGATGTGAAGGATTACAACCTTACCTCTATAGTCTTTAAGATTTATTTTCTGGCCAGCCGGACTTGCAATAGTAAAATCAGGCGCTTCCTCTCTTAATCCCATAATACCTGCAGCGTCAAGATAGCTCTGGTCAATACCGAAAGCAGTAGAGACGAAGGACAAATCTAATAACAAAATTAAAATCCAAATTCCAATCTTCATAAATATACCTTCAACAAAAAATTGGGCTAAAGCTAAAACATATAAGTCACTCCACCTGACATCTTATAGTTTTCTCCAAGCTGGGTTCCATAAAGGTGGTGGTAAATAGCATACTGATAGGAAAGCTCAAATACCAGATGAGGCGCCACTACAACCTGAATCCCTGGAGATAGATAGGTTGTGTTCCCGCCTGAATTGGGATCTTTTGCCCCGTTTACCTTTTCCCTATCTCTTAATTCACCATTTACGCCGATGGCTAAGAATAACTGAGGCCCAGATGCGAGTACGCCAGGATAAACCCTGTATTTTGCAGTAAGATCATAGTTTAAGGCATTTCCAAATTGATGCTTTGTATCGCCATATCTCCCTTCTGTGGTAATAGTGCCAAGCAGGTTGGTGGAAATAGTAAATCTCTGGATAGAGTAGCTGCCTGAAAGGCCTACAAGAAAATCAGTTGAGCCTGTGCCTAATTGAATGTGGCTGTCAAGATATTCCATGCCATCGTCTGTCTTTCCATTAGTCTTACCAGTAGGAAGCTTTATCCCTAATAAGCCGGCAACTGTAATAGTTGTATCAATAGTATGCCTTTTAAAAAAACTATAACGTCCTAATACTGCAATATCGCCCAGCCCGAACTCATCACCCTTCATAGGGTCTGCATCCACAGTACCGTCTTCATTAATAACAAGTTCTCCGTTCATACTGGTCTTTTTTAAAGGAACTACTGCTAAAAGCGTTATGTCCTTTGTGATGCTATAAAAGCCTGTGAACTCAGTCGTCCAGAATTCTTCTTTTGCTCCTGGGTTAGAAATCTTCTCCATCCCTCTATAAACCTGATTCAAAAGCGTATACCGTTCATTCACCCGTATGCCTCCACCACTTAATGTCTCAAGCGGTGAAATACCCTGCGACAAAAGGCAGAAATCGCATGCAGAACTTACAGTGGGTAATGACATAAGAAACACAACTAACAATAAAAGTATAAATGACCATTTTTTCATTAAAATAGCCTCCTCTCAAATATTGTATTCAAATAGATAAAACAATATGGCAGCCTGTGAACAGAGCAATACACAGGCTTGTACACTATTTTTTTAAATTAAGAATTAGTATTGATTAGGATAGGATGGTTGGTGGTTTTTCTAAGGGAAAATCGTATATTTGAAATGGAATATTTAATTTTACTGAATGTAAAGAAAGGATATTTAAATTATCATCAAAGATGTATTCGCTGAGAAGATACGGGTCAGCCTGTGTTCCTGCCTGCTCAGTTGGCGTGTCGTGGCAGCTTGCAGGGACTATCTTGCAGTCAAATAATTCAGAAAGCTTCTTTTTTGTCTTTTCGTGGTGCGGACAAGGCTTATCTTTAGATATATCCTGAAGATTGCAAAAAAGATTGCAGGTTGGCAGCCCCTCGCTATTATAATTAGAGTTTGCAATAGCCGCAGCAACAGGACTGGCAATATTAAGGGCTAATACTGCTGCTATTAAAAAGGAGAGTATTATCTTCTCGGTTTTTATAATCTTCATGATTTAGTATAAACATTATAGTTATATACGAACCTTTGTCAAGCAAAATGTCTCTTCGCGTATTTTTGCAGCTTGTCATTAAATTTCTTGCCAAGGAGGGCTGTGATAGTCTTTTCAAGGCTCTTATACATCGGCTCACCTGTCTTGTCCTTCATACACGGTATATGCTCAAGAAACGGGGTATCCTGTATGGTAAGGACATTTTTTCTATCCTTTATATATACTGATAAGGGATACTGGACGCAGTCCTTCATCTTAAACTCCCACTGCATGCCCTTATCCATTGCATAGGTATGAATAGCGCAGTATTTTAATCCCTGCTTGTTTGTATAAAGAAAGACACATGCCCCTTTATATATAAGGAAGCACTTAAACTCCTCGTTCTCTCCAAACAGCCTTCTTGCTGCCCTTGCCTCGTCAGGATGTATCTCGCATCCCTGCGGACACTGCCTTTCACACTTAGCAACGAAGCCAGATTTCCTAATTGCCTCTCTGTTGTCCTCGCCCAGATATGGGATTATATCATTTAAGTGTTTCTTAACCATTTTAATCTCAGTATCCGGAGCTATGCATGCCCTATAGCAGCACATGGATTCGCATTTGTATCTTTCAACATCGCACGAATAGGGGGTAGTGAATATGCGTGGATCAACTAATACAGAATCTATCTTTATAAAATTTTCTTCTGACATCTCTCCTCCATCCTGCCTGTCCCTGTCTGCCCCTGCCTGTCGGCAGACAGGGACAGGCAGGGGCAGACAGGGAAAATTTTCCTTGATTGTATTTCTTTTTTCTTAAATTGCAAGGAAAAAATTTTTTGTTAGCTTATGTGATGGCTTGTGTTGCAAAAAAAAATACACAATATGTTGTTTTTCCTCTTGACAATTTTAAATTATTTGGTATATTTCGTTTAAGAAGAGTGACTGCAAGGTTTAAAAGAGCTTTGCGCCTTTTTTTTAGTCTGAGAAAAAAGTTTCTATCAGACAAAAACGGGATGGGAACCCCATAGCACTTATGGGAAAAACCTTAAACACAGGGAGGTGACAACATAAACCCTGCTATTGACCATAGGGTAAAACTAATATTAAATCTTTTGGGCATAGCCCAAAAGAATGAAAGGGGGAAATAGATTGCAAGCTTTAGGCACCCACTTATTAGTGGAGTTAAAGGATTGTAATCCTGATATCCTGAATGATATAAAAGAGGTTCAGGATGCATTAGTAATGGCAGCAAGAAAGGCAAAGGCCACAATAGTAGAAACTTCATTTCATGAATTCAGCCCGTTTGGAATCAGCGGGATGGTAGTAATAGCTGAATCGCATCTTTCAATACACACTTGGCCTGAATATGGATATGCAGCAGTTGATATTTTCACCTGCGGCGATCTGCTAAAGCCTGAAAAGGCAGCAGATTATCTGATTGAAAGGTTCCAGTCAAAAAACCCGTCTGTTGTAGAGATGAAGAGAGGGACTATCTCATTAGACAATCAGAAATTACCGCACAAGGTTGAGGAGGATGCAGTAAGCTATGGAGCCAAAGAGCTACAAGTGGTTTAATGACTACCTGAGTCCGGATGAGGGCCATAGCCACGGTATTAAGGATATACTTTATTCAAAGCAGACAAAATACCAGCAGATGGAAATAATGTCTCTCGGAAGCTACGGAAGGTGCCTTGTATTAGACGGCAAGATGCAATCCTCAGAAAGGGATGAGTTTATCTACCATGAGATATTGGTTCATCCTGCCCTTTTGACCCATCCAAATCCTAAAAATATTTTCATCGTTGGCGGCGGCGAAGGCGCTACCCTCCGCGAGGTTCTGAGGCATAAGTCAGTGGAGCATGTCCTTATGGTTGATATTGATCAGGAGGTTGTAGAGGCCTGCAAAAAACACCTTCCTGAGTGGCATCAGGGTTCTTTTGATGACAAAAGAACAGAATTGAAGTTTCTTGATGCAAGAAAATACCTTGAGGAGACAGATAAAATCTACGATGTGATTATAATAGATATATCCGAGCCTGTTGAAGAGGGGCCTGCCTATCTGCTTTATACAAAGGAATTCTATAATATTGTGAATAATAAACTCAGCCCTGAGGGAACAATATCCCTTCAGGCAGGCACAACTGCTGTACACGGCCTGCTCTGTCTTTCCTCTGTATATCAGACAATAAAAAGCGTTTTCCCGGTTGTACATGCCCATGAGGCATATATACCGTCATTCGGTCTGCCATGGGGATTTATAACAGCCTCCAAGAAGAATGACCCAAAAAAGCTTACAATAGATAAGATTGATAATGATATTAAGAAGAGAATTAAGGGGACTTTAAAATATTATGACGGAGAGGCTCATCTCTCAAGTTTTCATCTGGCCAAACACATACGAAAGAGTTTGGAAGAATATGATAAGGTTATTGAAGACAATGCACCGATATTTACTTATCACTAAGACCAGATGAATAACGACGAGCAACTAAGAACACCGCTTTTTGACGCAATGGTCCAGCTTGCGGAGAGCAAAAAGATATCTTTTCACACGCCGGGCCATAAGAGCGGAAAAGGCATATCAACACGCTTCAGGAAGTTTGTCGGCAACAAAATCTTCTCAATAGACCTCACCACCTTAGACGAGATAGACTCCCTACAAAAGCCAAAGGGTGTAATAAAAGAGGCGCAGGCGCTCGCTGCAAGGGCCTATGGCGCTGACCGTTCATATTTTCTTGTAAACGGGACATCCGTCGGCAATCATGCAATGGTCCTCACTGCCTGCGACCCTGGCTCAAAGGTTATCGTAACAAGGAATGCCCATAAATCTGTTATTGCAGGACTGATACTTATCGGCGCAGAGCCTGTATTTGTAAAACCAAAGATAGACGGCCAGCTTAAGCTTACATTAAACGCCGCCTTTGACGATATAAAGGATGCCATAGAAAGCAATCCTGAGACAAAGACCCTCTTTCTGACAACCCCAAACTACTATGGCGTATGTGTGGACTTAAAAAAGATCATTGCCTACGCCCACGAAAAGGGTATTGCTGTACTTATTGATGAGGCGCATGGGCCTCACCTGAAATTCCATAAAGACCTGCCAATATCAGCGCTTGAGGCAGGGGCAGATATGTGTGTTCAGAGCACGCACAAGATAATAGGCGGCATGACGCAGGCATCCATGCTGCATGCAAGGAGGGAAAGGATAGACATAGATATCCTTACAAATATCCTGAAACTTGTTCAGACAACAAGCCCGTCATATATCCTGATGGCATCCCTTGATCTCGCAAGGATGCAGATGGCAACAGAAGGAGAAAAACTCCTTTCAAAGACAATCAAGCTCGCAGAAGAGGCAAGGACTAAGATAAACAAGATTCATGGCATCTCCTGCTTTGGCAAAGAAATTATAAATAAATATGGGCTTGGCGATTTAGATATTACTAAATTAACTATTACTGTAAAGGATATCGGCCTTACAGGCTATCAGGTATCTCAACTGCTAAATACAAAATATGATATACAGGTGGAGATGGCTGACCCCTACCATATCCTTGTTATTGTCAGTATCGGCGATAGAAGAGACGATTTAAAGCGTCTCGTGGCTGCCCTTGAAGAGATAGCAGCAACAGAGAATCAGCTTAAGCTTACAGATATAGACGAGATAAAGCTCCCGCTCTTTGAAAATAAGCCGGCAATGTCGCCCAGAGAGGCATTCTTCGCTAAAAATAGATTCATTAATGTCAGGGAATCCGCAGGCAAGATATGCTCTGAGATTATAACCGTATACCCGCCGGGCATCCCGGTGCTAATCCCCGGCGAAATAATCTCAGAAGATATAGTTGATTATCTGAATAAGATGATTGAATTGGGTGGAACCATTGACGGCATGAACGAGGACAATACGCTTATCGGAGTTGTAGACAGATAATAAGTCTGTAAAACATTTTAAACAGACGGCAAAGTAAAAAGCTCCAGATGCAAGGCGGAGTAAGGGCTCATACCGGAGCATACAAAATAGTATGTGAGGCCGAAGCGACAACGCAGCAGATGGACTTTTTACGAAGCCGTTAGTTCACCAGCCTTGACACCGGCACAACCTCAATCCCGTTTGACTTTAATGCAGGCAGCATCTTTTCCAAAGCAGCTATGGTCTCTGGCCTCGGATGGCCTATAGCAATAGCCCTGCCCTCTTTCCTTGCGGTATTAATAAGCAGCTCTATCTGCTTTATAATCTCCTTTTCATCCTCTATATCATCAAGAAACACATCCCTCATTGCCGACTTTAAACCCAGCTTCCTTGCCACATCATAGGCTACTGTCTTTGATGTTGTCCTGCTGTCAACAAAAAATAACCCCTTCCTCTTTATCTCTCCAAGCACAACCGCCATCGCCTTTCTGTCCTGTGTCAGGAGAGAGCCCATGTGATTATTCACGCCAATCACATTTGGGACTGCCTTCAGGTCATTATTAAGCTGCTTCAGCATCTCGTTGGGGGTCATATCAGACATGATAAAACCTTCGCCCTTTACCTTTTCATTATTCTCCGGCTCCATTGGAAGGTGAAGGAGGAGGTCATAATTCTTCTTCCTAACCTTTCTTGATATATACAGGGAATAATCCTGATTGGGCAATACAGAAAATGAAAAGGAAAGATTCATATTAAGGAGCCTGTTAAACATCTCTTTATTATTGCCGAGGTCGTCTATAACAATGGCAATTTGATATAAAGACTCCTTCTTTTCAACCACGTTGGAGGGTTTTTTTGTTAATGGCTCTTTAACAGGCGGCTCTTTTTGCGGCTCTGCAGGGAGCGGGATGGTTTTCTTTATCTCAGCAGGCGGGAGTGCAGCCTCTTTTTTCTCCTCTTTAAGCAAGAATAAAACCGCCAGACTGATTATAACAAGGACAGACAGGATTGAGATAGTAATCCATGGCCTTGTCCTTGGCCAACGTATTTTATTTCGTGCGCCCGATTTCTTTTTGTTTTTTTTCTTTGAAGAAGGTCTGCGTCCCATATTATATTAAATTTCAAACTAATACAAACACGCAATAAATAAATTGTAGGGCAGCCCTTTAGGGTTGCTTAAGGCAAGGCTAAAGCCTTGCCCTACTTCTTAAGATTGCTCAGGTGCCTCTTAATCCGTTCCCCAAGCTCCTTATCTTCCTTTGGTATAAGGTTCAAATATATCCTGTAATGCCTTTTGGCATCCTCTATCCTGCCCATCCTCTCAAGGGTAATTGCATAATTAAGATTAATAGCAGGATTAGCCGCATCTATCTCTATAGCCTTCTTAAAGAGCCCTTCTGCCTCTTTATATCTTCCCTGATTATCATAGAGCACAGCAAGATTATTCATGGCATCCAGATATTTTGGGTCAATCCTTAATGCCTCCTGATATTCGAAAACAGCCTTGTCATAGGCGCCGCCCTCTTTATAGATCAGCCCAAGATTATTATGAGCAGAGGCAATGTCTGGTTTTAATGAAACTGCTGTAAGGAGTTCTGCTGTGGCCTCTGCAAGCCTCTTTTCTTTATATAATTCAAGCGCCCTTTTCTGATGTTCTACTGCCTCCTTTTCATTTATCCTTGAGGTATCATCTTCCTTCTTCACCTCTGCAGCCTTTTTTATATCAACCTCAGGCGCCGCCTTTGCCTTACTAACAGCATCTCCTTTTGATTTGGTCTTAATCAGATAAATATTTCCCTTCCATAATAGAAGGCCGAGGGCAGCTATGATGATAACAGCTATGCCGATGAGAAAGAGGCTTCTTTTTACACCTATCGTTCTGTCAGAGAATGTGAATTTCTCTTCTGCTGAGGCGCCATTCTTCCCCTTATCCCTCGCTGCCTTTTTCAAGGCCTCATTAACTATACTCATCCAAAAATCCCCGATTTATAATTTAGCAGGCTGCTGAAAAACCTATGAAAAGCACAAAATGTCATGCTGAACCTGAACTTGATTCAGGTAAAAAAGCCTCCCAATAAAACAAAAGCCAGTAACCACCCAATAGTAGGGGTTAAGGAGCCGAGGGGTCAAGCGAAATTAAACCCTTGAACCCATGAACCTTTGAACCCTTTCAATATTGCGTATGACTACTGGCTAAAAAGTAGGGGCGTATGGCCATACGCCCCTACAGCTTTTCTTATGCCCCTGCCATTACCTCATCTTCTACAAAATCAGGGGTATCTTCCTTCAATATAACCTTGATCTTCCTTGTATCTTTAAAATATCCCATTATAATCTTTTCAGAGAGCTTATCGCCGATATTCTTCTGTATCACCCTCCTCATAGGCCTTGCGCCATAAGACGGCTGATAGCCTTCCTTAATCAGCCACTTCTTTACCTCTTGCGTAACATCAAGGGTAATGCCCTTTTCTGTAAGCTGGGCATTCAGCTCCTCAATAAACTTATCAACAATCTTTAACAGGTGCTTCTTATTAAGCGGATGGAATATTACAGTATCATCAAGCCTGTTTAAGAATTCAGGATTGAATGTCCGCTTCAGCTCGCCGCCTATATCCTCCTTCATCTTCTTGAAGAGGTCTGTTTCTGACGCCTTCTGGAAGCCAAAGGATGTCCCCTTGTCAATCAGCCTTGCACCTATATTGGATGTCATTATTAGAACAGTATTCCTAAAGTCCACCCTTCTTCCATAGCTGTCTGTAATGCTGCCATTATCAAGGACCTGCAGCAGCATATTAAAGATGTCGGGATGCGCCTTTTCAATCTCATCAAAGAGGACAACAGAATAGGGCCTTCTCCTCACCTTCTCTGTAAGCTGGCCGCCTTCTTCATATCCAACATATCCGGGAGGCGCCCCTATCAGTTTTGAACTGCTGAATTTTTCCATGTACTCAGACATATCAAGACGGATGAGCGCATTTTCATCATTAAAGAGGAATTCTGCCAGCGCCTTTGCGAGCTCTGTCTTCCCAACGCCTGTGGGGCCGAGGAATATAAATGAACCAATAGGCCTCTTTGTCCCTTTTATCCCTGCCCTGGAACGTCTTATAGCAGTTGCTACTACATTGACTGCCTCATCCTGTCCAACTATCCTTTTGTGAAGCTCCTCCGCCATACGGAGCAGCCTCTTTGACTCCTCTTCCTCAAGTTTAAAGAGCGGGATGCCGGTAATCTTGGAGACGATATAAGCCACATCCTCCTCTGTTATAACCGGCCTCATCTTTTCCTGGGCAGATCTCCAGTCCTTTTTGGTCTCATCAATCAGCCTCGTGAGCCTCTCTTCGTCTTCTCTGAATTTAGCTGCCCTTTCAAAGTCCTGCAGTTTTATGGAAAGACCCTTCTCTTTTGTAATCTGCCTCAGGCCGCTCTCCATCTCCTTTAATTCCTTGGGGAGATTATAGGTCTGGAGC
>JACPZJ010000062.1 GCA_016195585.1 Nitrospirota bacterium
AAGCACAAGAACCTGACCGTCGCAATGCCTGCCTCCGCCAATGCCAATAGTAGGTATCTTCACAGCCCGTGTAATCTCCTTTGCAAGATTAGCAGGGATTGCCTCAAGCACAATGGCAAAGGCGCCTGCCTCCTCTACTGCCCTTGCATCTGCCAATAACCTCTTTGCCACCTTTGGATCCTTTCCCTGCACCTTGTATCCGCCTAACTTGTGAATGGACTGGGGTGTAAGGCCGATATGCGCCATAACAGGAATCTCTGCCCTTGTAATTGCCTTTATTGTATCTGACGCAGAGGTGCCGCCCTCCAGTTTAACTGCATGGGCGCCGCCCTCCTTTAAAAACCTGCCCGCATTATATACAGCCCCTTCTGTGCTTATCTGGTAGGACATGAATGGCATATCGCCCACTACCATTGCATTCTTTACAGCCCGAGATACAAGCCTTGTATGATAGATCATCTCATCCATTGTAACAGAGATGGTTGTATCATTCCCCTGCACCACCATGGAGAGGGAATCGCCTATCAGTATAATATCTATCCCTGCCTCATCAACTATCTGGGCAAAGGGAAAGTCGTATGCTGTAAGCATTGTAATCTTTTTCCCTTCTGCCTTCTTTTTTAATATATCCAAGATCGTAACGTTCATAATCTATCTCTCACCCTTTGGCACCCTTAATACCTGCGATAAATCTATCTTCCATTTGCCATCCTCAAAGGTGAGTTTAAAGGTATCATGCCGTTTCATCTCCTTAACAACACTCTTATAACCCATAATTGCCTTGATATACACACTGGCAGGTGATTTATAGATCGCTTCAATCTCCTTCGCCCCATCACCGCAGCACATTAGCTTCCATCTCTTATTCTTCATCCTCTTTGAAAAGGCCTCTTTTGAGACTTTGGTATGACTTGATAGCCTTCCATATTCGTAAAGCCTTTCATAATCCTCATCCTTCCACAGGACAACAATAGTTTCAAAATCCCTCTTAGCCATACCCTTTATTTCATCTTTATCAGCAACAGGCGGCCTGACCTTCTTTGCGTAGGACAAATCAATAAGACCCGAAATTGTAAACAAAAGAAGCGCCAATAATAATATAACCTTCTTCATCGTTGCCCTCATGAACTCATTTACTCATCTACACATACACCCATTAGCTCATTTACCCATACATTAACTATTAAAGGAGTATATCAGAAGCCCCTTATACTTGCAAGCCTATCTATCTCTTTTTTGTTCTTCTAAACTCCTTGACAGGACAATCGGCTTGTGTTTATAATTCAGCACTTTTAATGATACCTTTTAAGTCATTCCTGCGAAACTTGTCCCTGCATGGTTTAAGCAGGGAGTGGAAATCTTGTCTATTTATAGATTCCCGCTCAAAAACTCTGCGGGAATGACAGGAAAAAGTATAAAGTCATGCCTGAATGTCTCTGTCAGGCATCCAGATTTTCTGGATTCCCGCCGGAGTTTACCCCGCACTTGATACGGGGCGGGAATGACTTAGAGAGATAGCAGTTTAATGTTATCATTAATTATAATAAATACATAAATTAGGAGGACTTTACAATGGACTGGGGAATGAAGAACCGTTTGTCGCAGTTAATCAAGGAAGATGGAAAGTGCCTTTTTCTGCCTATTGACCACGGATATTTTCAGGGGCCGACCACAAAATTGGAAAAACCAGGGGAAACAATAAAGCCGCTCCTGCCTTATGCTGATGCACTCTTTGTTACAAGGGGCGTGCTGCGCGCATCTGTGAATACTGAAAATAGTCTGCCAATTATCTTAAGGGTTTCAGGCGGAACAAGCATGGTAGGAAAAGACCTTGCAAATGAAGGCCTCACAACCTCCATAAAAGAGGCGATCAGGCTGAATGCCTCTGCTGTTGGCATATCTGTCTTTGTTGGAAGCGATTATGAACACCAGACACTCATGAATCTATCAAATCTCGTTAATGAGGCAGAGGAGTATGGCATACCTGTAATGGCAGTTACTGCTGTTGGCAAGGAATTGGAAAAGCGTGATGCGCGGTATCTTGGCCTCTGCTGCCGCATTGCTGCAGAGCTCGGCGCAAAGGTTGTAAAGACATACTGGTGCGAGAATTTTGATAAGGTGGTTAACGGCTGTCCTGTGCCTGTTGTAATTGCAGGAGGGCCAAAGTTTGATACAGAACTTGAGGTATTGGAGTTTGTTCACGACGGAATGCAGAGGGGCGCTATTGGCGTTAATCTTGGAAGAAATATATGGCAGAATGCATACCCTGTTGGCATGATAAAGGCAATCCGCGCCATCATCCACGAAAACGTCTCAGCCAAAGAGGCGAATAAGATATATGAGAGTGAAAAGGAGGGGAAATGATAAAATATTCTGATTTAAAAAATAGTATGTTTAAGATAATTGTTCAAAATACAATATAACAAGAGTATAATTATAATTACATGGCTAAAATAAAAAGCATATACAGGCAATTTAAAAAACCAGTAACGCAAGTAGCAGAAATTTCATCATTATGGCCGATTAAAGACAGCATTAAAGTGCTTGTTGGAGGATTCAAAAGTAGCTGGAAATGTCAGGTTGGTGTATATTGACCCCCCTTTTGCAACTCGCCAGGTTTTTAGAAGCGGCAATGGCAGAACCGCAACAATAAGCGCAAGCGATAATGACCAAATTGCATATATTGACAATCTATCTGGAGCAGAATTTTTAGAATTTTTAAGAAAACGGCTTATTTTGCTTCGGGAGCTGCTTTCTCAAGATGGCTCAATCTATGTTCATATTGATTCAAAAATGGGGCATTATGTTAAGGTTTTAATGGATGAGATATTTGGCAAAGAACATTTTATCAATGATATCACCCGTATAAAGTGTAATCCTAAAAATTTTGTTAGAAAAGGATATGGAAATATCAAAGATATAATTCTTTTTTATTCCAAGACAAAACATTTTGTTTGGAATGAGCCACGAGAAGAAATGACCGAAGAAGATGTCATTAGGCTATTCCCTAAGATTGATAAAGATGGGAGACGGTATACTACAACGCCTCTTCATGCGCCGGGAGAAACAAAGAATGGAATAACAGGACAGAAATGGAATGGTTTATTTCCGCCAACCGGGAGACACTGGCGTATATCGCCAAAAGAATTAAACAACCTTGAAAAAGCAGGATTGATTGAATGGTCAAGCACCGGCAACCCAAGGAAGAAGATATTTGCTGATGAGGTTCTTTCAAAAGGAAAGAAAATTCAGGATGTGTGGGAATTAAAAGACCCACCTTACCCTTCGTATCCAACTGAGAAGAATATAGAACTATTAAACCGCATATTCTTATGTTTTGGAGTATAAAACAAAATTTAAGTATTCTTGATGAAAAAAAATAAATGAACGAATGGGCTAAAAAGACAATTAAGCTTGCAAAAACCCAGGATTATTTGGATTGCCTTTATGAAATCTACCCTAATGACCCTGTGTCGCGCCAAATTGATTTTGCCATTTTAGATTCAATTGAAGAATCCTTCAAGAAGCGCGATTGCATCAGCTTATTAAATAGGCTGCTTGATTTGGATAAATTTCCATTTAAGGATTCTTATATAAGTTTTCTAAGGAGCGATAGAACAGCAATTAAACGAAATCCAAAAACCGTTAAGCGAATCTGCGATATTCTTTTTAATATGGGGTTTGATAAGATAAAGGATGGAATAATTGAGCCTAAGGAAGCCAACACAAGAAGGGGGCCACAATTTACTAATTGGTTGAAGTCAAGATTTAATCATGTCGGGTTAGACTCGTTCATTAATTCAAAAAATAAAATCCTTTTTCTTGAAGACAATGAAAAGAAAATCCTTGATTTTTGTAATACTGAATTAGGCATGGGCTTGAGTAAGCGTCCAGATTTTGTGGCTAAATCAAAAATAAAATATGTGGTTGGCGAAGCAAAATTTCTTAGCTCACTTGGAGGCAACCAAGGAAGGGGTTTTGATGATGCCATTAAATTAGCTGCAAATCCATCTGGCAGGGCATATAAGATCGCATTAATTGACGGTGTAGTATGGATAGCAGCCGGTTCGCAGGAATATAAGAGAATTGAGCATACAAATTTTTATGTATTCAGCGCCCTTCTTTTGGAAGATTTTCTTAAGAAATTGTGATATGGGTTTCCTGATTTTACAAAAACGGTCAGAATGCCCTGCCTTTCGGGCTGGGATGAATGTCAGAATTGTTTGCGAAAAACTAAAAGGGACAAAAACCACTTTGAATCCGCTTACAGATTACGGAAAATAGTGGTGCTATAAAATGGAAAATGGTTTGAAAACAATAAAAGAACTGTTTGATGGTAAAAAAATATTCAAAGTCCCTATGTATCAGAGAGCATATTCATGGACTGAAAAACAACTTAGTGATTTTATTGAAGATATTAAAAATCAAAAGGTCGATAGGACCTATTTCTTTGGAACTATTTTGTTGGAAAAAGCAGAGAATGAAGGAGATTTCAGAGGAATAGATATTGTCGATGGGCAACAAAGAATGACCACAATGGTCGTTTTCATGAAAGTATTACTGGACCTTTTGAAAAAGAATGAACAAAATATTGAGATATTGGAAGAAACATATATCAAATATAAAAACAGATTTAAACTAAAATTACAAGACGAAGATGCAGAATTCTTTCAAACATACATTTTAGGTGACACACAAAATCCAGAAATACTTATCAGAAGGCCATCTCAACAAAAATTACTTTTTGCAAAAGAGTACTTTGCATCAAAATTATCAGGATATTCATTATCGCAATTATTGGAAATTAAAGAGAAGGTAAA
>JACPZJ010000067.1 GCA_016195585.1 Nitrospirota bacterium
ATTAGCAACTATGGAAGATGATAAAACGCAAAAAATAGTTTATACAACAGTTGGACGATCATCAGGTTTAAGCAGTAAAAGAGAGGAAACAACTGAAGGTATTTCTGCCAATGAAGGCATCCCCAGATTTTTCATAGAAGAAAAGGGATCCCAAGGTATACTTATTTATAACGACTTACATAAAGCATCTTCAATGGGTGCTTATAAAAGGACAGCGAATGATGCCAAGTATCCAGATGAGATAAAAACAATGATGGTAGCGCCATTAAATGCATGGGATGGTAAACGACAAAGCATGATTGGCATCCTCTATATTGCTTCGAGGGAATCAAATGCCTTCTCCATTATATATGTAGATTCGATGCGTTTTGTTGCAGACATTATTGCTAAAGCATTTTCACATTTTATATGTCAGAGAAAGCATATAAATAAATTATTGTACTAAGGAGGTCGCTATGAGTAAACTTAGGAAGTTTTTTTCATGCTAAGGCTTTTGCCGCAATCCTTTTCTTCGGCGTAGCAAAATGTTTTATCAAAACATGGATATTCTGGATTGCACAGGTAAGATATTCTTGAATCCGCATCCGCCAGAGTCCTCGCCATCGCGCACGGTCAAAACCGTATCGTGTACCCCTTGCAAAGGAACGTTCCATTAGATGCTGCCTGATTTTTATATCCATCTTGGACTTGGAGGATCGGCTCGCTTCACGCATCCTATCAAGTTCGTCTTGCCGAAGGAATAAGCGGGACACTTCCCGTATTCCTTCTGCAGCCTTTTCTCCATCAACCTTATAACATCCTTAAACAGCCATGATGACTTAAAGACCCCCTATGCCAATAAGCTTGTCTGAGCCGCCTCAATCTTTTTTCCCTTTTTCAATAAGCTCTCTCAATCTGTCTTTTAATACTGGGATATCTTTTTTAATCGTATTCCAAACAGCATCTATATCCACGCCAAAATAATCATGTATCAATTTATCCCTCATTCCAGCCATATCTTTCCAAGGTATTTCAGAATGTCTTTCTCTAATTTCTTTTGACAACCTCTTTGTAGCTTCGCCTATTATCTCTATCTGCCTTATTACTCCGTCCTGTATAAGATAATTTTTCATAAAATCTTCATACTTTATTCCATTAGCATATTCTTCTATTCTTGCTATAGCATCTAAAATATGTTTTAAGTATACTGAATCGGCTTTACTCATCCGTAAATTACTTCCATTTCTTCCTTTATTTCATCAATTAAATATGGACTTATAGATTTTTCTGTTAATAAATCCACTTTTATCCCTAAAATTTCAGATAATTCCCTTTCCATCCTTACAAGCTCAAGAAGACTCTTTTTCTCAGAAAATTCTACAATAACATCTATATCACTCTCTGGCTTTTCTTCTCCCTTTATATAAGAACCGAAAACAGCTATCTTTCTCGCCCCCTGTTCTTTAAGCACACTCGCTATCTTTTTAAAAATCTCCTCTTTATTCATAATATACATACTCTCATTCTTTTTCTCTATTGTCAAGGGTTGAAAAAAATATAGGCGTATTGCAATACGCCTATATCTGACGCCATTTATAATCCCCCTATATACCCAAGCCCTGCATGAGCCTTATAAATAGCCTCATCATTGCAGGCATAAAAAGCATAATCCCCTTGTAAAAAAAGGTCAATACAAAATCACATTCTGTCAAGCCAATTTAGAAACGTCTTGTTTTATTGACACTCATTGAGCTTTTTGCTAACATTAGCCTAAAAATAGGCATTAAAATTATATGTAGATGGTTAAATAAAGGCGATAAGATGAAATTAAAAGAAACATACAAAAAAAAGATAACAACAGAGCTTAAGAACCTTTCAGAATCTGAGATGGAAAAGGTTATAAAGATGATACATCTTTTAAAAACAGAATTTCTGGGTGAGGAAAGAAAGGCTTCTTTTGAAGGTTTTAAAAAAGCAAAAGGCGCATGGAAGGATGTTGATGTTGATAACATATATAAGAAGTTAAATGAGGATTGGAAAAGGTGGAAGCCCTTAAAGTCTGCGTAGATACTGACATAATTATTGACTATCTTCGGGGAAGAAACGAAAATCAAGACATCCTGCCCCATCTTATTACAAAATACGATGTTTATATTTCCCCGGTTTCTGTATATGAACTTTACTATGGCGGATATTATTCCGGCAGAATTAAACCTGTTGAAGATGTATTGGCAATGTTAACTCCATTTGATTGGACAACTGAGGATTCTAAAAAGGCCGCGCAGATTCATGCACTGCTGTCAAAAGCTGGAGAGACACTAAATGTTAAGGATCTTCTTATTGCAGGACCATGCTTATCAAGGGTTGTTCCTTTAGTAACACGAAATGTTTCACATTTTGATAGAATCAAAGGCTTGAAGGTAATTGATGGGACTAAGTATTTATAAATATTTAACAAAGCGGGAGGAGGTCAGAGAGTCAAGCCTTGAAATATCAGTTTCTACCATCCACTGCCTTAATAACACAATAACCCCGATAAGGAAAAATTCAGGAACCTGCTAAATCTCTCGTTGATATGCTGTCAAAAATATAACTGCCAGCCCTAAAATTAAAATAGAGATGTTCAGAATGGTAGACCTCTTGTGAAGGGCATTGAATTCGGACTTGAGTATTTCTTTTTTTGATACATCATCTACCATGCGAATCTGGGCCTTGACTTCCCTTGCATTTGCACCGACAACAAGGCCTGAATAAAAGGTTAATGCCGTCATTAAAACCAAAAGGCTTACCCTTAACAAAGGATAGCTTTTCTCCATGTAAGATAGCATAATTATAGTTGCAAGGGATGTTATGCTGCAGAGATATCCCATCAGCCAATACTTAGGAAAAATATCTCCAACCACATTCCCGGCTGTTTCCCTCGGAAGCGCCTTAAAGATGCTCGGCGCCGCAATAAAAGAAAAGAATATCATGCCGCCTATCCAGATAACCAAAGAAAGAAGATGAATGAATCTAATAATTGTCATAAGTATTTCCTCACTCTGTCATCACATTATTGGGCAGATCGTCTACATCGCCCTTTGTTATTGGAAAGAGGCTGGCAAGCTGGCTGGCTAATAGCAATGGGGTCACCCATTAAAAGGGCGCCTGTCATGGGGAAAACTATCAATATCACTTTGAATCTCCAAACACCCTTGCCATTGTCCCCAATTTTTCAATTTTCTATAATTTTCTGCTGCGGCTTGCCGAAGATAGAACTACGGTTTGCCTTTGCGCGCCCTGTTTATCAGCTTGCCCTAAGAAAAGATGAGGTATTATTGGAAAAATAGAAAAAAGAATCGCCTCCTATACAAGAGGCTCAATAAGGCCGATGTTGCCGTCTTTTCTCCTGTAAATAACATTCACCCTGTTGTCTGCTGCATTTGTAAAGACAAAGAAATCCTTGTGCAACAGATCCATCTGCATAACCGCCTCATCCGGCAGCATTGGTTTCAAGGCAAATCTTTTTGTCTTAATTATTTTTGGCAGGCTGCCTTCATCTTCAATTACACCTAACCGCGCAGGAGAGGCCTTTATATTCTCACCGCTATTCTTATGATGCTTGTCCTGCAATTTTTCCTTGTATCTCTTTACCTGCCTTTCTATCTTATCCATAACCTTGTCAATCGCAGAATACATCTCCTCAGTCTCATCTTCGGCCTGAATGAGAAAACCATCAACCTTAATTAATATCTCTGCGTTATGACGGTACTTCTGTACGGAAAGGGTAACTATGGCCTCCGTTGGCTTTAGAAGATATTTTTCAATCCTTTTCAGCTTTGTTTCAGCATAACTTCTCAAGGCATCAGTTACTTCCATATGTCTTCCATTGACTATTACCTGCATAAAAAAATCCCCTCCTAAAAAATACGCCTTCGCTTGCTTACAGAAGGAATATTCAGTTCCTTCCTGTATTTTGCAATCGTCCTTCTTGCTATCTCAATGGTCTTTGCCTTCAGCTTATCAGTAATCTCCTGATCGCTCAGCGGCGTCTTTTCATTTTCATTGTTCACCATCTCCTTAATCATCTGGTGGATGGTAAGTGATGACATGGCATTCCCATCTGTTTTCTGTATGCCGCTGCTAAAGAAAAATTTCAGCTCAAAAATGCCCTGCGGTGTAAACATATACTTATTTGTTGTTGCCCTGCTGACAGTGGATTCGTGCATGGAGATATCCATTGCAACATCGCGCAAGACAAACGGCTTGAGATGCTGTATCCCCTTATCAAAAAACTCCCTCTGAAACTTAACGATGCTCTCTGCAACCCTGTAAATTGTCCTGTTGCGATGCTCAATATTTTTTATAAACCAGAGGGCTGACCTGAATTTTTCCTCCATATAAGTAAGTGTTGCATTCGGTATGCCATTGCGCGCACCCAAGAGCCTGCGATAAAACTGGCTTATCCTCAGCTTCGGAAGGCCGTCGTCATTTAAATAGATTAAATAATCACCATCTGATTTAACAACAAAGACATCAGGTGTTATATAATGCGTCTCCGAAACAGAATATGCCCTCCCCGGCTTGGGCTCCATTTTTTCTATAACATTAATCGCCTTCCCAATCTCGTCCAGAGAGACATTAAATCTCTTGGCAATCTTTGCATAGTTCCTCTTTTCCACATCCTCCAAATGGTAAAGTATAATATCCTCAACTAACGTCCCCTTTAGCCCTAACTGCTCTACCTGAATCAATAAACACTCTTTTAGATCCCTCGCACAGACACCCATAGGGTCAAAACCCTGTATTAACTTTATCACCCTTTTAACATCCGCCTCGCTCACCTTAAGAATGCCGCTCAGTTCCTCATCTGTTGCCCTAAGATAGCCGTCCTCATCAATGTTGCCGATAATCATTGCGCCTGTTTCTTCATCTTTTTTATCTGATGCAGATAATCTTAATTGCCAGAGGAGATGCTCAGTTAGATCCACAGGCCGGGATGACATCTGTTCATACGAGGGCATATCTTCATGTGAGCTGGCAAAATATCCTAAATTCCTATCTTCATTCCTGTCATCCTCATAATAGTCATCCCACATAAAGCTGGATTCTTCCGCCCCATTTAATAATTCATCTTCTTTTGCTTCTACCTTTTCTTCTACATAATCATCCTTTCTCTCTCTTTCTGCGTTTTCAGAGAGCGCTATATCTTCTTCAATAAGGACATCCTCTTCAAGGAGGGGATTCTCAAGCAACTCCTGACTTACAGCCTGAGTTAACTCCAGCCTTGAAAGCTGAAGCAGCTTTATTGCCTGCTGGAGCTGCGGAGTCATTATTAATTTTTGGCTTAGTCTTAAATCTAACCTGGTTTCCATCCCTAGCCTCTTTATCCAGATTTAGGGTGCGAGGCAGAGTCTCGCCCCTACAATGCCTTGAATCTGACTCCTCCACCTAAATCTGAGTGGTCCCTTCATGTTTTGTATGGCCTTCGGTTAATAACCTGAACTTCTCGCCCAGATATATCGCCCTTGCCTTGGGGCTTCTGGCGATCTCCTTTGGTGTGCCTGCTTCAAGTATCTTTCCTTCATTTATAATGTATGCCCTGTCTGTTATTGCGAGTGTCTCCTGAACGCTGTGATCTGTTATAAGAACGCCTATATTTTTCTTTTTCAGTTGGGCTATGATATTCTGTATCTCAACTACTGCTATCGGGTCTATACCTGCAAAGGGCTCATCAAGCAGTATAAAGGAGGGAGAGGTTACAAGCGCCCTCGTTATCTCAACCCTTCTCCTCTCGCCGCCAGAGAGCGTATACGCCTTATTATCTGCGAGCCGTGAAATGTTAAGCTCAGAGAGCAGGGACTCAAGCCTCTTTTCACGCTCCTCCTTCGTAATATCAATTGTCTCAAGTATCGCCAGAATATTCTCCTTTACTGTAAGTTTTCTGAATACAGAAGGCTCCTGCGGCAGATAACTTATCCCCATGCGCGCCCTCATATACATCGGCAGATTTGTAATGTTCTTTCCATCTAAGTGTATAGAACCCTTATCAGGCCTTATCAACCCAACAGTCATATAAAAGGTCGTTGTCTTGCCTGCGCCATTTGGTCCGAGCAAACCAACAACCTCGCCCCTTTCTAAGGCAAGGCTCAGGTTATTTACAACCTTCCTGCCTCTATACGATTTTACAAGACCTGTTGCCTCCAGCATCCCAGCTATTTTAATATTGACCCCGATCCTTTTTTCCCCTTCTTATCAGGATGGACAACAACCTTGCTGCCTTCTACTATGCTTTTATCCTCTTTTAAAAAGATCGTCATCCTCGTCCCTGTTACAATATCATCCTTCTCCCATGCCTTCGGCTCTCCTGTGAAAACTATCTTGTCTTCTTCTTTATAATATACAGCCTCATTAGCAGTGATGGTCTTTTCTCCCCTCACAACCTTTACATTACCCGTCGCTGTAATAGTAGAAATATCCCTGTTTTCCTTTGCGTTGTTATCTTCTGCTGCAACATCTATCAATCCCGCATCCTTAGTCTTATTAAATAATATCTCCATCTTGTCCGCATACAGGACTATATCATCCTTTTTTGCGACTACATCCTTTTCAAATATCAGCCTATTCTGCTCATTAACAGCAGTCATCTTCTGGGATGTAATTACAATCGGAGTCTTTTCTTCTTTATTAATCAGCTCCCTCCCCTCAGCAATGCTGTAGGATATGAGCAGGATTATAAATAAAAAGGGTTTAATATTTGATAGTAGCCTCAACATCTGCAAGAACCTCTAATTGCTGGGAGAGGGCATTGATTCTGAAACCCCTTCCCTTAACCCTTAATTGGGGACCTTCTATCAAAACCGCATCCTCGGTAACAACCATCTTTTTCTTATTGTTCCAGAAAAGGGAATCTGTCTGCATTGTATAGCCATTGCTGGATGTAATCTTTATATAATTATTTTTTTTCCTGATGAATATATCATGTGAATCTGTATTAAAAATCCCTTCATCACCCTTTAATACTAACTTTATCCCCTGTGGTGTAATAAAGGAGGCCTCAACATCTTCCAATACTGCCTTATTTTCCTCTTTAAAGAGTTTCGCCCTTGCTGCGGTTACCTCCCAATCAATCTTATCCTTCCCTGTCTGGGTAAAATGAAAATTATCCATAGTCATATCAGCATTAGCGCTGGGGAATGACCTTTTGTCAAGAAAAGTTTCAGATGTATTCTTTTTGCTTTTAATATTTGTGAATATAACCGCTCCGGCAGCAAGCAAAGTGCATAGCAAAAAGAATATTAATCCTATTGTTAGCTTCTTGTTATATAAAATCATCTACTTTTGTTTTTTAAATATATCATATCAGGCAGGCTAAGTAAAGGACAAAAAGGGGCGCTTTAAGGCGGTGAAACCTCTATCCCCTCTCTCTTCAGCAGGGCAGCGCACACCCCTATTCCGCTTATTAATTCACCATTTCTATAAATCATGGCGACACCGCAGGAAGGGCTCTTTTCTTTCAGTACAGCCTCTTTTGCGCCTATCATCCTCGCCAATTTCATTACCTCCTGCGCCCCCTTAATTATCTTAGCTGAGATATCATCACCATATATTGTTATTACCCTTGCCTTTTCATCAAGGACATCATTCCCGTCTCCTCCCTTTATTTCAGCAGCAGGTCTTGGGGTTGAAAGTCCCCCAAGCTGCTCAGGGCAGACAGGATAGGCATTCTTCTTCACCACCATCTCCACAATCCCCTCATCATTGGAATTGCTGCAGTCATATCTGCAATTAAAACCTGCCAAACAGGCGCTAACAATAATCATAAACCTAATTCTTAAGGCCCGGAACCGCCTTCCCCCTTATATTCTTTGATAAGATCATATGCGTTTCAATATCAAAATTACCTGTAGGATTCAGCCCCCATTTCAATTGGAACTCACTCACTGATTTAACTGTCATCGGGCCATAAAACCCGTCTATTCTGGCTGCATAGATACCCTTATCTTTTAATATCCCCTGCAGGGCCATCACCTCTGAATTTGGATTGTCACCTGAGATCGGCAGATTTATTCCCTCAATCTTCTTCCAGAAGATAGCGCCCCCTCCCCTCCAGATTAACCTGAATTCCACAAGGCTATATGTCGCCCTTCCTTTCAGCGGGTCAAGTATTACAGCAATTCCATTAGCTATCTGCCTTAAAACAACATAATACGGCTCTTCATTCCTTGAAATATTCACAAGCGCCGGATAATCTAATAACTCTATCAAATCAGATTTATCTAACTTATATATCTCAAAACCCAAATTCCTTATAAATTCCTTCTGCTCACCCTCACCCCTGTTCTTTAGGAGCGATATATCATTTTTTAAAAACTCCACTTTCCAGATCTTTAATAATGTCATAATAGATGCCGGCAGGGAATCCTTCTGCTCCTTTACCCTCAGGATGCTATCCTTATCATAATTTAGCGCCTCATTAATCTGTGGCGCTGTTATGGTCTGCGGTCTGTTGTCTGCCTTATCACCTGATATTGCGCCAATGAGCGCTGTCTTTTGCCAGAAGATAATAGAAAAGATTAATAACACGCCTAATGATATGCCTGCGATAGACAGGGGCTTGGTGATAGTATTTCTTTCAGGAAATCTGTTCTCATTAAAAATCGCCGGCCCTTTTTCCTGAATCTGGCTGTCACCCCTCAGATCCTTGATTGCAGTCTTAACTAAATGATGCGAAATAGTCTTTGTATCAGCAACAAAGGCGGCGAGGAGCGCCTTATCGCATAAAAGGTTAATAAGCCTCGGTGTGCCTTTGCTGTATTCATATATCTTATCCATGGCCTGCGTTGTAAAGAAGACCTTGTCGCTGCCGCCTGCTATTTTTAATCTGTGGAGGATATATTCCTTTGTCTCATTTTCATCAAATGGCTCAAGATGATAACGGAGTGCAATCCTTTGATTTAATTGCCTCAGCCTTTCTAAATCAAGTTTCTTTCTCAACTCGGGCTGGCCGACAAGAATGATCTGGAGCAGTTTTTCCTTATCTGTCTCAAGATTGGAAAGCATCCTGATCTCTTCAAGACATTCAGGCGTGAGGTTCTGCGCCTCATCAATAATCAATACTGCGTTGCCGCCATCCTTTAATGCCTTAAGAAGAAAGATATTAAGGGCATCTACCAGTTCCTTTTTTGAGATGCTCTTTCCCTCAATGCCAAAGTCCTCATTTATGGCCTGAAGAAGTTCAATTGTCGTTAGGTTTGGATTAAAGATAAGAGATGTCTTAACTGTCTTATCAAGCTTATTTAAAAGAAGCCGGCAGAGTGTGGTCTTTCCTGTGCCGATTTCACCTGTAATGGTTATAAATCCCTTTCTTCCGGATAAAAGAAACGAGGGTCAGGGGTCATATTAAAAGGCTGCTCTGTAAGGCTGAAATATTCAAGATACATTCCATCTTCCCCTTTTATCTTATTTTAATTGTTTAAATCTTAGCATTTTCCCCCCATAAATTCAAGTATAACAAAATATTGACAAAATTCACCAAAATTTAATATAATCATAAGACCTCTGATTAAGGCTAAAGGGGCTTTGCATAACAAAAGGTTAATAGAAGACTATCAGGACATGGATAATAGAAATCAAAGGATATTAAAGGCAGTAATAACAAGCTATATAGAGACAGGCGGCCCTATCGGCTCAAGGACGATCTCAAAAAAATATGATTTCGGCCTGAGCCCTGCTACCATAAGAAATATAATGTCTGACCTTGAGGATATGGGCCTCCTCACCCATCCCTATACATCCTCGGGAAGGATTCCGACTGAAAGGGGTTACCGATATTATATTGATAATCTAATGAGTGAAAATGAATTAGCATATATAGATGAAGAAGCGTTTGAAAAAAGATATCAGAAAAAAATGGATATTGTGGAGCTTATGCACGAGACATCCGTGATCCTCTCCATATTTTCGCATTACAGCGGTGTCGCTACTATGCCATGCTTTACAAATACCATATTCCAGCATCTTAAATTTATAAAACTCGCAAAGAAAAATATCATAGCCATCTTCGTATCACAGG
>JACPZJ010000068.1 GCA_016195585.1 Nitrospirota bacterium
GCACTAATGCAGAGGAGCGCTCAGAGATGGAGGCGTTCAAGTCTTCCGCCAGCGGCTATCTGATAACTGGGTTTATGGGGGAGATGGGGGGCCACAAATTCTATCCTAAGCTCAGCGTTGCAAATACTAAGGAGGAGGCAGCAGGCTACGACCTGATAATTGAGGGCAAGTTTGTACAGTTCGACCGCGGCAGCCGTGGCGCGAGATACATGGGCGCTGGCGGCTGGACCAATGTAACAGTGGCAGGCACTATGACTGAGACAGCCACCGGCAAGGTGGTGGTAAAATTTCGCGATATAAAATATGGAAAGGGCGGCTCCTTTGGCGGTGATTCCATGAAGCTATTGCAAGATAACTGCGAGGAGATCGGCAAAAATATGTCTGACTTTTTTAGAGATGTTTATTAAGAGACAAGCAAGGCATTGTCCATATCCCGATATAGAAAACCGTCATTGCGAGCGAAGCGAAGCAATCTCGCCTTTTGTAATTAGATTGCCGCGCTCCCTTTGGGTGCTCGCAATGACAGATAGTGTAAGGCCTTGTAAAGTCTAAATCGGGATTTGGGTTTTATCGCCCCTCCCTTTGTTTTAGGATAGCCTTTTCTGCCTCTACTGCAATAAAGACTGTAAAAGATACAGCAAGGCAGAGGAAGAGTTCAGCAGGGCTTAATGATGTTGTCTTGAAGATTTCCTGAAGATGTGGCAGATAGGTTATCAAAAGCTGCAGAATAAAGGTCAAAAGCACAGCGCCAAAAAGCTTTACATTTGAAAACAGGCCGATTGTAAAAAGCGACTCCCTTTCTGAGCGTATTGCCATGACATGGAACATCTGAAACATTGATAATGTAAAAAATGCCATGCTCTGCATGTGCCTGACATCACTGTTTCTCAGTTCATACCCCATTATAAAGAGCACGCCTGATGCCATTAAAAGACCTACCCATATAATATGCTGCCACATGCCCCTTGCAAATATGCTCTCCTTTGGGTCTCTTGGAAGGCGCTTCATGACATTTCTCTCTGCAGGCTCTAATCCAAGCGCAAGCGCAGGCAAAGAGTCTGTAACAAGATTCACCCAGAGTATCTGAATAGGAAGCAGGGGCAGAGGCATGCCAAAAAATATTGCAAAGAACATGGTGAGCACCTCGCCTGAATTCGTTGAGAGCATGTAGCGGATGAATTTTCTGATATTGTCATAAATAATCCTGCCCTCTTTTACTGCACTGACAATGGTTGCAAAATTGTCGTCAAGCAGAATCATGTCTGATGCCTCTTTGCTTACATCTGTTCCTGTTATGCCCATTGCAATGCCTATATTAGCGCCTTTTAATGCAGGCGCATCATTAACACCGTCGCCTGTCATTGCGACTATATGCCCCCTCTCCCGCAGGGCATTCACGATCCTCACCTTATCCTCAGGCTGCACCCTCGCAAACACAGAAATGCTTTCAACAACACTCTTAAACTCCTCATCAGAGATATCAGCAAGCTCCTTTCCAGTGATGCTCCTGTCATTTGCTGATAGTATGCCGACATCCCTTGCTATGGCAATTGCTGTTGTTGGGTGATCGCCTGTAATCATCACAGGCCTTATGCCTGCATCTCTGCACTGAAAAACTGCATCCCTTGCCTCATCCCTCGGCGGGTCTTTTAAGCCAACAAGACCGATAAAGACAAGGTCATTCTCAGACTTATCAGGTTGTATCTCCTTTTTATCCTCCCTGTACGCAAATCCGAGGACACGGACGCCCTTTGATGCCATCTCTTCATTGTAGATGAGTATCTGTCCTTTGTCTGCATTGCCCATCTCCTTTACGCCGCTGTCAGTTAGTATGTATGGCGAAATCTCAAGGAGGCTGTCTACAGCGCCTTTTACAAAGGCTATGTATTTTCCATCAGGCGTTTTATGTATAGTTGACATCCTCTTTCTTGATGAGTCAAAAGGCAGCTCATTTACACGCGGATAATCCCTTAATGCATCTTCCTTTGTTATGCCTGTGTGGATGCCTGCCTGAAGCAGCGCGAGCTCCATGGGGTCGCCTGTCCTTTTATCAGCTTCAATATTTGCATCATTGCAAAGCGCCATAGCACGGAGAAGCTTTCCTGTTATCTTATCATCTATATTCCATTCCTTTTCCAATCCATCTATAGTGTAGATAAACTCTGCAGACATCCTGTTCAAAGTGAGTGTGCCGGTTTTATCAGAGCATATTGTTGTTACAGAGCCGAGTGTTTCTACTGAGGGGAGCTTTCTTATCAATGCCTTTACCTTCACCATCCTGTAGGCGCCGAGTGCAAGGACTATGGTAATTACAGCAGGCAGGCTCTCTGGTATGGCAGCAACAGCAAGGCTTATGGCTGTAAGGAACATCAATTGCATCGGCTCTCCCCTTAAGATGCCTGCTGCGAAGACAACACCGCATAAAAGGAATGCAATCAGGGCAAGCCATTTCCCCATGCTGTGCAGCCGCTCCTGAATCGGCGTCTTCTTATCCTCTGCCTCCTGAATAAGATGTGCGATCTTGCCGAGCTCTGTATCCATGCCAGTTGCAGTTACAACACCCACTGCCCTGCCATAGGTGATGATCGTTCCCATAAATGCCATATTCCTTTTATCTGCCAGCCCAACATCACCTGCAAGTTGCTCAGTAATCTTTTCTACGGGCATGGACTCCCCTGTAAGCGCTGCCTCTTCAAGATTCAGATTATGTACCTCAATGAGCCTTAAATCTGCCGGTATCCTATCCCCTGCAGATAGCTCAACAATATCTCCGATAACAATCTCATGCGCAGGGATTTTGGTGTGCGCCCCATCGCGAATTACTACGACAAAAGGCGACTCGAGTTTCTTGAGCGCTGCCATTGCCCTTTCTGCGCGATACTCTTGAGTAAAGCCGATTGTGGCATTTAAAAAGACAATGACAATAATCACTGCAGTATCAGTTACATCGCCTGTAAGGGCAGAGATTATTGCTGCTGCTATCAGGATGATAACGAGGATATCTGCGAATTGCTTTAGAAAGAGAAGAAGGGGTGATTTTTTCTTTGCCTCTTTTAATTGATTCGGGCCGTATTTTGCGAGCCCCTCCCTTGCCTCTGTAGATGTGAGGCCTGCCTTACTTGTTCTGAGCCTTTCTAAGACAGCCTCTGAAATTAATAGATGCCATTGGTCATACATATTTCACCCTCCCCCTCGCCCCCTCCCATCAATGGAGGGGGAATTTTCCGATCCCCTCTCCCCTCGCGGGAGAGGGTTAGGGTGAGGGGGTTGTAAGTATCCCCAATATTTCCTTATACCTTGCTGCTGCCTTCTCTATAATATCTGCTGGCAGGGCTGGCCCGGGCGGCCTCTGATCCCAGTTCAAGGTCAAGAGATAATCCC
>JACPZJ010000051.1 GCA_016195585.1 Nitrospirota bacterium
AAAGCCTTCGAGGAAGTCCATCAGGAAGTTTTAGATAAAAGTCGTAATCAAGATTTTTAAGATATCCCTTCTTAACGCTTCTATAAAAAAACCCGTTCACCTCAATATATCCTGAAATGATATTACTCTCCTCATCCTTTTTTAATTCGTACTTATCAAATATATGAAAACCAATATCTGTAAGATAGCATCGGTCTTCATAGTCCCAAAAGGCATTCTTTGCTGTAATGTAAAGACCTGTTAAGCGGTCTAATGAAAGCTTAAACCGATTGCGATAATGTTTTGTATCCGGCAGCCCTAACTCTTTAAGCACTGAATAGATACTCTTAATCGGAATAATCCGATCCTTAAAATCTTCTTCATGCCATATTTTTATTAGTGCAATAAAAAAGTCTTGGTCTTCTGATGTTGGCAGACCATACTTATCACTTCCTGTAACAACCCAGCTTAAAGGCACCTGTTTGCCATTAATTGTGACCCAATCGTTATACTCTATTGTCTTTAATCCTTCTGGTATACGCTTTGATAATAGAGTTAGAGGGTATTCTGCAATATTCATTTCCTCTTTTGTAATGCCTCCATTAGGAATATTATCTTTTTTGTTTTTCATAAGAATTTTATATAAAACGTTATTAATACCGTTATTAATACATTATTACGGTCAAAAAAACCGCAATTTTTTATTTATTTTTTAAAGATTTATAATACCAGCACTTACTTCATATTACGGTATCTCTTACTTCATATTACGGTAAATTACCCTCTCACTTACTTCATATTACGGTATATGACTTACTTCAAGATACGGTAGTTTATAGCCTTAAAACACCCAAAATATAGTAGCCATAAGCTGTTTTTTCTATTTAAAATATATCCTCACTTACTTCATATTACGGTATCTCTTACCTCTATGCCTTAACCAGTCAGTGTCAGGATTAGTACGGCAGTTCATGGCATCAAAAATCCATGAAATAGGGTCACTAAGAGTAGGAGTCATACCCTTATCTGCCTTTATTTTTGTCTCTAATTTTGTGTAAACGTCGCAGAACTCGCATTTCCATTCTTCAGTTATCTTTAATAACCCCATAACTGTCTCCTCCAAGCCACAAAAACAAAAAGCCCCTTAAAGAGAGTAAAGGAAAAACTCTCCCTAAGGGGCTTATAAAAATATAAAAACCCTGAAAAGAATTTATTAAAGTTATTGTGCTGTGATTTAATGGCGGGGACGACGGGGCTCGAACCCGCAACTTCCGCCGTGACAGGGCGGTGCTCTAACCAATTGAACTACGTCCCCATATATTTAGCTGTGAGTTAAGAGCTTTGAGTTGAGAGTTAAAAAATGATTTAAACTCTGAACGCTGAACTCTGAACTGTCTTTAAGTGGTAGGCGGAACAGGGATCGAACCTGTGACCTCTGCCTTGTAAGGGCAGCGCTCTCCCAACTGAGCTATCCGCCCGTCAGAAAATACGGATATGTGATAATACAAACTTTTCTTGTTTATGTCAACAGAAAATATGTGAAAGGAAACGCGCTTTTGCGTTTTAAGACAGCAATTCCTTCATCTTTACAGAAAGGCCCTCAAGTAATGCAACTTCTTCCTCAAAGTTGTATATAATTGCCTCCTTCTTTCCTTTCTGATAAAGGCTCACTGTCTGTGTCTGAGGGTCAATTAGGATTATCCTTTCTACGCCTATTGATAAATAATCCTTCACCTTATCTGTAATTTCCCATGCGGTATTGCTCTCAGAGATTATCTCTATTATTAAATCAGGCGGGATTTCAAGAATGCCCTTCGGCTCCTCAGGTGATTTTTCTTTACTTATATAAACCACATCAGCAGCCCGTATTCGCAGGGGCTTCTTGCTTATAAGAATACCAACCTCCCCGACTGATATATTACCTTTGTCTTTTAGATATCTGTCTAATAACTTTGCTAATTTCCATTCAAACTTCCCATGTTCAAAACCTGTAGGTGTCATATCATGCCTCTCCCCATCTATAATCTCATAATTGCCTTCAGGTAAGCTGGTTATATCATCGTATGTAAAAATCTGTTTTTCTGCTAATGTCTTCATAGTTATAATCTAACCTAATAACTACGGCAAAGTCAAACTTTTTTTACTGAAACACCTCCCGCCGCATGGCCTGCGGCCGCTGCTTGGGGCTATTCTTTATGTTCTTCAATAATTTTTAATAAATCTTTGTAGAAATCCTTTATATCGCCAAGCTCATTTACCATTATCTCATAAAGGGTCTTAGTGTCTATATGATTGTAAAGGTGCACAATCCGATTCCTGAACTGACTCATCTTCATATAAGTTTCAATATTGTCTTTTGAGATATACCCTGCTTCGTTTAATATCTCTATGATCTCAGCGTTCGTATTCGGTGTCTTTAGGCCAAGCGAAGCAATTATATAGCTGCCTATATCAAGGAGGGCCTGTATGGATGTTTGCATCCTGTGGAGAGCTGAATCAATATTTCTGAAATCAGAGATAAAGTCATCAAATGTCTTTGTCTTTAAAGAGCTCAATTTTTCAATATTGTCAAATATCACATCAATCTTTGTCTGTATATCCTCTTTTCTCATAATCCTGCGAGTCTCCTCTTATAGCCTTCAAAATAGTAGTTATTCATAAATCTAAGAGTCGGCTCAAAATCGCAGTAATTAGAGATTATCCTTGCAATATACCTTATCCTGAAGGATGGGTCGGCGTCATATATAAGTTTTCCTGACCTTAATGCATTATGCTGAAAGATAAGCCCCTGACTATTCAGTTCCACAATATCAACCTCTTTTTTCAGGACTTCCTCTACTCTGAAGGCAAGATAATCCATTGCATGAATCAGCTCTCTTCCCTTTGGATGAGGTTCCTTTAACAGAACCGCTATATCCACATCGCTCATGGGTCCTGTCCTGCCTGTTGCCTGTGAGCCAAAAAGATAGACAGAGGCAATATAAGGATACTCCTTGAAGATGTCTTTGAGTTTATTTGTATCTATATTAAGGGTCATATTATATTTTTTCTCGCTGTCTTTGGAAAAAATCATCTTGCTGCCTGCAGAATTTTATTTTTTGGCGCGCCTGCACATCACGCCACCTTCACTTCCAAACTGACATCCTTTAGCCTTGAAAGCTGTGGAGCAACGCCGCTTATATGCACATACACAACCTTCTGCCCTGCCTCTCTCTGGTTCTCTGCTATTTTCATGTTTATTCGGCATAACTTCTGGTCATCTTCCGGCAAAAGAACAATCTGGGCATTTAGAGGAATCTTCTCAGCAAGCTCAGGATGCTCTAAGATGTATCTGTCAAACTCTGTGCTCAAGATAAGGTTCTTTTTAAATATTTTCTGCTCAGTCACTTACTTTGACCTCCTTCAAAAAACACTCTCTGTAGGCGACCCTCATCTTTTATTTCTTCATGGCTTATATATTTATTCTATACAATTTCCCATGGCTTAATAACTTTAACCTCTGTTATATTATCAAAATGCCTATCTAAGGTAAGTAATAAAGCATTCAATTTCTTAGCAATATAAAGCTGAATAGTATCATCAAAATCAAGCCTGCTATCTTTCATTAAATCAAGAATTTCAATATCTTCCTCTGGAGTTGTATTATAGACCTTGATGTATTGAATCTCGGAGATGACACCAAGAAATTCCCTGAGTTTATTGCTAAGCCCGCTTCTTAACATAATAACCTCTATAGAATGCAGGCTAAATGAGCTTATTACAGCATCAATATCTGTATCTATAATAGTTTCTATTGCCTTAAAACACTCCTCAGCTTTCTCTTGAGCCAACAAATATTCAAGGAATATATTTGTGTCTATTAAAATCACCACAGCTCTTGCGCTCTGTGTTGAAGTTCAACAGATGTGACATCCGGATATGCCTTTTTAAGCGCCCCTTTGAGCTTCTTAAACCTTTGTAATGCCCCATAAGCCTTTTCGCGTTTAAATCCAAGCAAGAAAATTCTCGTTAACTCTTTTTTATTTTTAGGAATATCCTTTTCGATGGTAATCGGAATATCTATCGTTATCTTTGGCATAATGTTACCTCCTTCACTTACTACATATCTTATCATAATTTTAAATTTTACACAGTAAAAAAATCTGAATCTTAAGTCGCTTATTAAGATAATTTTTGCGTTACTGCGTTACTACTGAAACACCTCCCGCCGCATGGCCTGGGGTTAGTTAAATATCTCCTGCCAATCAAGGAGAACCTTTACAGGCACTTGTTTAAAGGCTATTTTAATGGTATTGCCCATATCAAATCCACCGCCACCAGCCGTAAGTTCTCTGTTTGTTACATTTCCGGTTGTGCCTGCTGTCTCCATAATCTTATAAGCAGCGGATTGTGAGCTATCGGCGGAGGCAGTATTGCGATACTGTGACCCTCCTGCATTTGTCCAGCCTGCTGTTTGTAAACCCCATCTATTATTATCTTGACTTGACCACACAAAGAAAGCCAGAGCTCCATTTATAATTGTTGTAATGCCTGTTATTGTTACATCCCTTGGGGCAGAAGGAGCAGGAAAGAATCCTGTAGTTTGAGTTACATCCAATGCCCATGTATTAGCTCCTATCATTGGCCTAAAGACATGCATTGCTACAGTAGTATTAGCCGTTACGCTGAAAGAAACGCTTGGATTAGCAGTCCATGTGCCATTGTAACGACACCAGAAAAGACGCATAGAACCATTAGTCGTGATTGCAGTTTCAGAAGTCCACGCCTGCCCGCCTGTCGCTGATATGGCAAGCGTAATGCCCGATGTCCTTGAATTAGCGATCATAATAACAAGGTCGCCTGCCGCCATTGAGGCTGGAGGTATAATTGCTACTGGAGATGTGCCTAAGCTCCCGTTATCTGCGGGATTACTGGCGCTATTAAAATAAGTTATTCCCCTGCTATCAACCTTCACATTCGCCCTTACTACCCGCTGGGCACTTCCGACAATGCCGGTAGAGGTGATGGTTGACTGATAAACATTACTTCCGCTAATATGGGATGCAGCGGTTGTTCCTTTGTAACCTCTTGTGCAATTTGTGAAAGAAGTTGCTGTTGTGCCGGTGCAATAGATATATTCGCTCTCAATCTGAATAGTTCCGGAGATAGCAAATCCTGTTGTTGAATTAACATTGATTGTCGTGCTCGCTGCAAGCAGAGGATTGTCAGTAACCGTTGTTGCAGAATTGGCTACACTCGTTGTAAAAGTGCCGCTGCTCCCCAGTGGTTTGTTAGTATCGCCAACATAGGCTGGATTGTTAATGAGTTGGTTAATTCCATACTCAAGCCCTCCCTCTGCAACATACATCGCCTGCGTAGATTGCAGCTCATTGATTGAGGTGGAGCTGGTTGTGGTAAAGAGCGTAAGAAAGACCAGACCCATAAAGGCAAGGATGACAATAATAAAGATTGCTGCAATTAATGAAACGCCTGATTGGTTTTGAACTAATTTCATTAGTGTATCCTCAATTTCTTTCTATTTATTACTTGACCCTAAACCCTTGCCCCTTGACCCATTTTTTTAAAAGTTCCTCGGATGCACCAGCAGCCGCAATGGGAGCGTCTCGCCTGCATTAACTGTTGTAAGACTTATCTGAATAAACCATACCTGTGCTGCTGAGACTGCTACAGTTGTTCCGTCCTGCTGATAATAGGAAAATGTCATGGACTGAACATTGTTAGCAAGTGTATTTCCACTTCTGCTAATGGTATTGCCAGCAAAGCTAAATTGAATATTTATGCCGTTTACATCATTAAACACAATATTAGTTGCAGTCATTGTTGATATGTCAGCAGCAGTTGCGCTCCTTATCAACCTTATCTCCCTTGCCATCCTCTCTATTGCCAGCCTGCCCTGATTCTGGATATCTGAATAGCTTACCTCTTTTTGATATGACTTTGCGCCCTGCAGTATAAGCATTGCAGCAATACTGGCAATAATAGAGGTGATTACAATAACCATTATCAATTC
>JACPZJ010000071.1 GCA_016195585.1 Nitrospirota bacterium
ACGCCATTTAAATGGAAAGCAGGTTCTGGCGGCACATGGGTTTCTTCCAATAATACAACTAATAGTGAAAGATATGAGCTTGCCTCTGCAGGCCTTGGCTCACAGGTATTATCATCAGAAATAATCCTAAACAGCAAGAGCATCCCAAAGGACAGTGAATATGTAATCGGTATACTCACATTTAATGTTGTAAATGCCCTTATATATGTAGTTAGTGATGGGATAATGTATCCCAATGATAATCATGGTGATATAGAGATGATGGACAAGGCAGGTCTTGACAGGGATTATGTAAATGCCTTCTTGATTGTCCATTCCTTATATACAATATACAGGGTCTATTATAAAACCGATATCCCTGTATATATGACAATGAGCAAGAACGAGATTAAGGTCGGGGTTACAATATTAAGGTGGTAGCCGCAATGGTTCATAACAAGGGGGGATTTAAGAAGAAAGGAGGAGCTGACACCACACCGCCGACAGTAGTCTCCACAAACCCAGCCAATAACGCAACAAAGGTAACTGTTCAATCAAATATCCAGATAGTTGTATCAGAGGGGCTGGACAGTGTTAGCGTGAGCAGGGCTACAGTATCCCTACGCGCAGGTTCATACAAAGTTCCAAGCACTGTGACCTATGACGATGTCAGCCGCACAATTACCATCAACCCTGCCGGGGCATTGTGGTATGACTACAAATACACCATCACAATTTCAGGAGTAAAGGATTTAGCAGGCAATATAATGGCTCAAACTACCTTCTCCTTCACAACTTACAAGAATCCATTTACGAGGTATATTTATTATACTGCTTTAGGACTGGTCAGCTCCTACTACACCTACACTTACGATGCCAATGGCAACATGACTCGGTATGTTTACTACAGTGGAGCTGGGGCAGATGGCGTATGGTTTACCGTGGATGATGTTAAATACGCAGAGAGTTACTATGATACAAGCTTCTAATTCTACAGCTACAGTGTGTAGATACCGTTTTATATGTCAAGCAAGAATAACCCCCGACTTAAGTTGGGGGTTATTCTTGTAATTTGGGTTAAACGGCATTCCTGACTTAAGGATACCGAATAAAAGGGATTAAGAAGCTCGCATTCCTCAAGGAGCGACAAAAGAGAAGATTCCTGCTTGCCGCATATTTTTAGCAAATTAATTAGATTGTGTATCTTCTCAAATTCAAGGTCATAGGCAATAATAAAAGCTTTAAGATACTTTTCTGCTGCCTGATGGAAATGAAAACAAATCTGTGCGTAGAAATTATTACCTTCACTAAGATTGGCATCTGCAAAATTAAAGTCTTCGTCAGCTTTATTTAACCATTCGTAGACAACCTTAGGGTCAACCATAAAGGGTTTTCCCTTCTTTGAAAATCTTTTTTATAAAAGGGTCTCCCAGGGAAAGACGCTCCTCAACCTCCTCAGGCTTATAAACTATATAGTCAACAGCCACATCAGCATCAATCAATCGGTATAATTCTCTTATCCTGTCAGCCCCATAATAGGGAAAATCTTTTTTTATAATGAATAGGTCAATGTCATTTACTTCTGTATCTTCATGCACAGCAGAGCCAAAAAGTATTATCTTTTCTGGTCTGTATTTTTCAACAAGTTGATTTTTTATCTCATCAATTTCTTTTAAAATTATTGCTTTTTTCATAGTAAAACCTATATCCATCTTTAAGTCTTTAATTTTGATTATAAACGCCGTTAAAATTAGAGTCAAGGTAAAAATCACGGCTAATAGCGAAAGAAATAGTAGCGTAAGGGCTAAACCGTTCCCTCCTATACTTATTCCTTATATCTTGTCGGGTCTTTAATCCCTGCCTCCTTAAAGCCCTTTTTTCTTAACAAACAACTATCGCATCTGCCGCATTGGATAAGTTTGGAGTTCGGAGTTTGGAGTTCGGAGCTAAAAGGGAGCATCGTGGGCTGAGGATCGTAGCAACTCCATGTAAGGCTGTAATCTACGTCTAATTCACTTCCCTTTTTGATTATCTCTGCCTTTGTCATATTGATTAATGGCGTCTTTATTTTGAATTGTATCTTTCCTTCTGCTCCTGCCTTTGTTGCAAGGTTTGCCATTTCTTCAAAAGCCCTGATATATTCTGGCCGGCAATCTGGATAGCCGCTGTAGTCAAGTGCATTAACGCCAATAAATATTGTATCTGCATTAATCACCTCTGCCCATGCGAGGGCAAAGGAGAGAAATATGGTATTCCTTGCAGGGACATAGGTAACAGGTATGCCGCTGCCCATCTCTTCAATATGCCTGTCTTTTGGCACAGCTATATCTGCTGTTAATGCAGAGCCGCCGAACTTTCTTAAATCTATATCTATAATAATATGCTTAACAGCGCCAAAAAAGGCTGCTATCTTCTTTGCCATCTCAAGCTCAATCTTATGCCTCTGGCCATAATTAAAGCTCAGGGAATAAATCTCATAGCTATCTGATTTAGCAATGGCCATTGCTGTTGTGGAATCAATGCCTCCGCTGGATAAAACAACTGCCCTCAAGATATAATCCTCCCTTTCATTACATCAACTACCCCAAGGTCTGTCACCCTTAACTCTGGAATCACAGGCAAAGATAAAAAAGACAATGTTATAAATGGATGTTCAGCCTTTGCTCCGAGACCCTTCGCAATCTTCTCCAATTTGTCAAGACTGTCTGCCACAGACTTTGCGCTCTTATCAGACATTAGGCCTGCTATTGGAAGCGGGAGTTCGCCTAATACCCTCCCCTGCTCTGCAATGACCAATCCTCCCTTCAGAGCAATTATGCGATTTATTGCAATAGCCATATCTTTATCATCCTCACCGACAGAGATGATATTGTGAGAATCATGTGCTATGCTCGTCGCAATGGCGCCCTTTTTTAGCCCCATACCTTTTACAAACCCGCACCCAACATTGCCCGATGCCCTGTGCCTGTCAACCACGGCTATCTTTAAAATATCCCTCTGTGTATCAGATACAACCATTCAATTTTTTATCTTTGGATTTAGCCTCAGCCATTTTGTTAAAACCTCATTTGGTATCAAGCCGATTACATCGATCTCTTTCTTTGCCTTAACCAACAAATCCAATTCTATAACCGGCCTTGCCTTGACTGAATTAATAATATTGGATGGAATAGAATCTCTTTTATTTATGGATAAATTGAATTTTCCATTCTTATACACAACCCTGCCATTCTTTATTACAGTATTAATATTAAATCTTTTTAAGTCCCTCGTAAACACCATATCTGCCTTATAACCCGGTGCAACAGCGCCTATTCTTTTCAGATTAAAATATCGGGCTGTGTTTAATGTGGCCATCCTTACTGCCATAATCGGGTCAAGGCCGAGGCTCACAGCCCTTCTCAATATTCTGTTCATATGTCCTTCTTTTAACAATTCAGTAGGCAGGATATCATCAGATACAAAGGAGAGGCTGTTTAATGAAAATTTATTTGCGAGGGGAATAAGATTTTTTAGATCCCTGCTGACACTGCCTTCCCTTATCATTATTTGCATGCCGAGGCCGAGCTTTTCCCTTCCTTCACTAATATTCGTTGCCTCATGGTCAGAGGCAGGGCCCGCTGCAATATATGCAGAAAGCCCTTTGCCGGAAAGCAGTGGCGCATGACCATCAACTACCATATTCTCGGAGATGGCTATCTTTTTCAGCATCGCATCTTTACCATTAACCACATCAGGGAAATCCATTACCTCTGCAAGGCCGATTACCCTTTTTATCTTTAAGAGTCTTTTAATGTCTGATGCAGTTATTCTGTGTCCAAAGGTCTCAAGGTCAGATGCAGGCACGCAGGATGGTGCCATGATATAAAAGTCAACAGGGAGCGACTCTGTTGCCTTAAGAATATATTTTATGCCGGCTATGCCTGCTACATTCGCAACCTCATGCGGGTCAATCACAACTGCGGTTGTGCCATTTGCAATGCACAATCTTGCAAACTCCATAGGAGAGAGCATTGTGCTTTCAAGATGGATATGGCCGTCAATAAAACCGGGCAGGAGATAGCAGCTCTGTGCATCAATGGTCTTCTTCCCTCTATAGCTCCCAATCCCAGCAATAGTGTCTTTATATATTGCGACATCTGCCCTGATAATCCTGCCATTGAAGATGTCAGCAATCAGGCCATTTTTAATAACCATATCAGCAGGTGTATCACCTCTGGCAATAGCAGTGAGCCTTTTTAAGAAGGCCGCCTTATCCATGGTTTTAGTATATTATATATTGCCTTTATGTTCAACAGTTATACTTTTCAGTTTGACATCTTTTGCTATGCAGTGGTATTATTCACAAATATGTTAAAGGTTGCAATCATAGGCGGAAGCGGGTATACAGGCGGAGAGCTTCTAAGGCTCCTTCTTAGCCATTCTGAGGTGGAGATTACTGCCATCACATCAGAGAAGTCTGCTGAAAAATCAGTTGATAACCTTTTTCCAAGTCTAAGGGATAAGACCGGTTTGGTTTTTGAAAAGAATGTTCCGGCAACAATAGCGAGGAAGGCAGATTTTATTTTCCTCTGTCTTCCGCACTGCGCTGCAATGGATTCTGCAAAGGAGTATCTCGGCTACGGCAAAAAGGTGGTAGATTTAAGCGCAGACTTCAGGCTCAGTGATTACAAGGTTTATGAAAAGTGGTATAAGGAAAAACATACTGCAAAGGACTTGCTTAAAAAAGCGGTATACGGCCTGCCAGAGCTTTACAGGGATAAGATAAAAAAAGCGAGCCTTGTTGCAAATCCGGGCTGCTATCCAACATCAGCAATACTTGCTCTTGCGCCGTTCTTAAAAAGCAAATGGGCAAAGGGGATTGATCTGCCGATAATAATTGATTCAAAATCAGCCGTGTCAGGCGCTGGAAGGGGCGCAGAGGCTGCATATATGTTTCCAGAGGCAAATGAGAGCCTGAGGCCATACAAAATAGGCACGCACCGTCATATACCTGAGATAGAGCAGGAGCTTAGTCAGGCTGCTAAAAAGAAAATAAGCATATCTTTTACTCCGCATCTTGTGCCCATGAACAGGGGAATTTTGAGTACTATCTATATAAAACTGAATGCGTCGGGAGAGATGCTTTTACCCCATTACAAAGATTTTTATGAGAATGAACCCTTTGTGCGGATACTCAATGCTGGAAATATCCCTGATACAAAGAATGTGAGGGGATCAAATATCTGCGAGATAGGCATTGTTGAGGATAAAAGGCTTGGGATGATAGTTATTGTATCTGCCATTGATAATCTTATTAAAGGCGCCTCGGGTCAGGCAATACAGAATATGAATATAATGATGGGATTTGATGAGGGATGCGGGCTTAATCTGCTGCCTGTGTTTCCGTAATTAGCAGGTTGTTGAAAAAGCCCATTTGCTAATAAGTTCATAATAGTAGCAACATATTTTTATCTTTATTAAATCCAATCAACCCAAGTTTGTCATGCCCGAAGGCTTCTATCGGGCATCCAGAGTGACTTATGATGGATTCCCGCCCAAAAACGCTGCGGGAATGACAATATGTGAGAATTCTTAATTTATTGCCTGCCCCTGAATGCTTTAATCAGGGGTCAATACAATTAATAGATTAAAGGACATTATAATGGATAACAAAATGCGAGAACTTTCAGGAGGCATAACTGCTGTCCCGGGCTTTCTTGCCTCAGGGGTTTATGCAGGGATAAAAAAGGTTGATAAAAAAGACCTTGCCTTGATTTTTTCAGAGCGGCCCTGTAGCGCAGCCATGACAATAACAGCCAATGAAATAAAAGGCGCGCCGCTTCTTATTAACCAAAAACATATAAAAAAGGGCGCTGGACAGGCTATTATTGCAAACAGCGGCAATGCAAATACATGCACAGGAAAACAGGGTTTACGGGATGCAGAGGAGATGGCTATCCTCACGGCAAAGGCATTAAAGGTTAAATTCCATCTTGTTTATGTGGCATCAACAGGTGTTATTGGCGAGCCTCTGCCAATGGAGAAGATAAGAAAGGGGATTTCTGATGCAGCATTAAGCCTTCGCAGGGATGGCGGAAGGGATGCAGCAGAGGCAATGATGACTACAGATACCTTCCTGAAAGAAAAGGCTGTTCAGATAAATGTTGGAGGCAAGACAATTACAATAGGCGGCATTGCAAAAGGCTCTGGCATGATATATCCGAATATGGCCACAATGCTCTCATTCATTACTACAGATGCAAAGATAGCAACAGCGGATTTAAGGAGCGCATTAAAGGATGCAGTAAATAAATCATTTAACATGATTTCAGTTGACGGTGATATGAGCACAAGCGATATGGCCTTGTGCCTTGCAAATGGTATGTCGGGTATAAAAGTTAAAAAGGGCAGTGAAGGATTTATGATTTTTCAGGAGGCATTAACCTATCTTTGCACACAGCTTGCAAAGATGATTGTTAAGGACGGTGAGGGCGCAACAAAGTTTGTGGAGATTAAGGTTAAGGGGGCAAGGAATTTTAATGATGCTAAAAAGATCGGGATGGCCATTGCAAACTCAAATCTTGTA
>JACPZJ010000082.1 GCA_016195585.1 Nitrospirota bacterium
ATCCCCTGACCGCCAATGCCCGCTATCCTTATTTCAACAGTATTGTTCACTTTTATTAAACAAACTCCCCGATTGGTATTATGCCTTCCTTAACTTTCTCACCATTTTTAATCTTCTTGCATCTTTTTTTCAAATCATCAAACATATCAACAGGCCTTTTCATTTTATTCATCCTTCCAAAGTATGTCGGACAGGGTGAGAGGACATCAATAAAAGAGAAGCCTTCATGATTTAATGCATTGATTATGGATTTAATTAATGGCTTTAATGGAGAAACAGGAAATCTTGCAGCATATGTTGCGCCTGCGCCAATAACTAACTTGCATAAATCAAATGGCCTCTCTGTATTGCCAGCAGGTGTGGTCTTACTGATTGCGCTGACAGGTGTTGTGGATGATGCCTGCCCCCCTGTCATGCCATAGATGCTATTATTTGCACATATAACAGTTATTGGCATATCCCTTCTTGCAGCATGTATGAGGTGATTGCCGCCGATTGATGCCAAATCTCCGTCACCTGATATTACCACAACCTTTAATTTTGGATTCGCAAGTTTAACGCCTGTTGCAAAGGCTATTGGCCTGCCGTGCGTTGTGTGGAGTGTATCTGCATTAAAATGCGGGCTCGGAATCCAGCCTGCGCATCCAATGCCAGATACAAAGACCATGTTATTGATATCCATCTCTGCCTCATCAATAGCGTGGAGTATTGCTGTCATTAATATCCCATGCCCGCAGCCAGGACAAAAAGGCGTTGGCATTGCAGAAAGGCGAAGATATTTTTGAAGCTCTTTGGGCATAAGCACCCTCTCCATATTAATAATTTGAATAATTGACAAGTTTTATATTGATTTCTTAATGATTGTTAATCTGTCAAAAAATCTGGCAGATAATTCTTAATATAGTCTTTTATTGTCTTCTGCCACCGTGGTGGGAGTTTGCTTAGATACTCGCAAGCCTTCCTGAATTCATGAGGTCTTGTTTTAACCTCTCTTAGTATTGATGCAACCTGCAATATATCCTTTTCCTTTTTGGATTGCGCCTTCCTTGATTTCATTACCAGTATCTTGTGGAATGCAAAAACCCATGGATTAGGCACATAATATGCGAAATCCTTTGTTTGCACATTAATCGGCTCATCAAAGAGCATCTGCAGGTATCGTAATGGCTCAGCGCTTATTCCAAGCTCTTTTATTAGGACAGCCTTATCCCTTCCTTTGCCTTTCTCAGGAGTCATAAATTCTATTTTAAAAATTCCGTTGGTAAAGTATGTTGAACCATCGGGATTAAAACCGATTGAAAAGCCCAGATCAGATAAAACAGATTCTATATCTATCTTCCGCCCTTTGTATGGATATGGGACAAGGAAATCCACATCCTGTGTCCTAATCGTGGGCAGTTTCATATTTAACGCATCCTTATATGCTGGCAGGCAGTAAGACCCTATTAATACTACATTAATTTTGTGCTGTGAAAAAAGGCGTAGGATTTCATGTACTGTAACTCCCTGAGCATCAATAGCCTTAATAATTACATTAACATTAGCAAGTATTTCTTTTTTTTGCGCTTCAAGGGTTTTTCGCCTATTTATCTTCTGAATTAATTCTTCCGGAGCCTCTCTGCCGATTGAAACAGATTTAACCTTTTTGCCTTCTCTCCACTGATGGTAATAATATGTGGCTTCTCCTATCTTTTTAACTGAAATACTGCCTTTTGGGAGATTATCAAGCTCACGATTTATACGGAAAAGTTCACGAAGAAAAAAGATATAATTTTCCTGAAGGGTATTTTTTATAACAGACATAGTTAACTACATATTAACTACATTTTAATATATTGTCAATAATGTAGTTAATTTTGCGGCTTCTATTCCACTTCTTTCAACTTCTTATGTGGGTTTGCAGCTCTTTCACAATCTCAGTCGGCGTCATCACCTCACCATTAACCTTTGATATTTTTATCACCTCGCACTCTGCAACCCTTTCAACCTCTCTTACAATCTGACCGAGGTTCATCTCTGGCACAATTAGTTTCTTAACCCTTGCAGATAACTCGCCAACATTTTTTTCAGGAAACGGCCAGAGGGTCTTAAGCCTTAACAAACCTGCCTTAATACCCTTTTCTCTTAAAATCTTAACAGCTTTCAATGATGCCCTTGCAGTGATGCCATAGGCGATTATACCAATCTCAGCGTCATCTAAAAAATGACCTTCTGTTTTTATAATCTTTTCCTGATTTAATAGAATTTTATCAGAGAGCCTTTTAACAAGCCTCTGCTGGACAAGAGGGTCTGCTGTTTTTCTGAAACCCCATTCATTGTGAGTAGAGCCTGTAACAAGCAATTTTTCGCCCTCACCAAAAGAAGGCATTGGCGGCACTAAATTATCTCCATCCTCACCAAAGGGCGGCTTGCCTTTTGCCTTTTTTCTGTTAATTATCTCAACACCATCTTTTATAATACACTTCTCACGAAGATGACCCACTGCCTCATCGCAAAGAAGAAATACAGGAACACGAAACTGCTCTGACAGATTAAATGCCTCAATAGTCAAATCATACATCTCCTGAACAGACCAAGGGGATAAGGCAATTATCTGATAATCACCTGATGCACCCCATCTGATCTGCATAACATCTCCCTGTGCCGGCTTTGTTGCCTGACCTGTACTTGGGCCAGCTCGCTGGACATCAACAATAACACATGGTGTCTCTGTCATTATTGCATAGCCGATATTTTCAAGCATTAATGAAAGCCCCGGGCCTGATGTGGCTGTCATTGCCTTTGCACCTGCCCATGATGCGCCGATTACTGCGGAGATGGAGGCAATCTCATCCTCCATTTGAATAAATTTGCCGCTGCATTCAGGAAAGCGGTTTGCAATCCTCTCCATTATTTCGCTTGATGGAGAAATAGGATAGCCTGCATAAAATCTGCATCCTGCACGGATAGCGCCCTCTGCACACGCCTCATTGCCTTGAAGAAAGTAAGTGCCTGATGAAAGGATGCCTGTTGATTGAATATTTGGCATAAAGTTATCTTACCTCACCCTCCCCTTAATCCCCTCCCATCAAGGGAGGGGAATTAATAATATTCCCTCGCCCCTTGTGGGAGAGGGTTAGGGTGAGGGGTAATTTAAAACATCAACTTATCGTCCCCATCTCAAGCTTCTCCAACCACTTCTGCTTTAAAACAGTCTTTAAGCTAATATGCTCTGGCATAGAAAGTAACGGGTCTTTTTTAATCAGGTCAAATGCCTCTTTTCGCGCTGATTCCAAAATCTTAACATCACGAAGAATATTTGCATTTTTAAGCTCTGGCAGGCCAGACTGTCTTGTGCCAAAGAATTCACCTGGCCCTCTGATATTCAAATCCTCCTCTGCTATATCAAATCCATTATTTGTCTTAACCATTATATCAAGCCTTCGCTGCATGCTCTATTAGCATTACAGATGCATTTGGCACATCAATACCAACCTCAATTACAGTTGTAGAGACAAGGATATTTATGCGCCCCTCTTTAAAATCCTTCATTATTTTTTCTTTTTCTTCTGTCTTTATCCTGCCGTGAAGGAGGCCAAGATTATACTCTGGGAAAATATCTTTTTTGATATGCTCTGCCATCTCTGTTGCTGCCTTTAAATCAATCTTTTCGGACTCCTCAATAAGCGGATATATGACATAACACTGCCTGCCTTGTAGAATTTCCTTTTTCACAAGTTTAAATGCCTCTGGCCGGTGAGATTTATAAAATTTCATTGTCTTGATAGGCGTCCTGCCCGGAGGAAGTTCATCAATAACTGAAATATCTAAATCGCCGTAAACACTCATGGCAAGAGTTCGTGGTATTGGTGTTGCAGTCATAATAAGTATATCAGGGTTGTAGCCTTTCTTTTTTATAGCCCCCCTCTGCATTACGCCAAACTTGTGCTGTTCATCAATTACTGCAAGGCCAAGCTTTTTAAATCTAATATCATCCTGAATAAGTGCATGTGTGCCGATAACGATGTTCGCTTCGCCATTCTCAACTGCCTTTATGTCCTCTTTGTCTTTCCTGCTGCTGGTCAATAGTATAACTTTTAAAGAAAGCTTATTAATCAGACTCTTGATATTAAGATAGTGCTGCTCTGCAAGTATCTCTGTTGGCGCCATAATTGCTGTTTGAAAACTATTTTCTATTGCCATAAGCATTGCAGATAAAGCAACTACTGTCTTGCCGCATCCTACATCACCCTGAATAAGCCTATTCATCGGATGAGGGCTTGTAAGGTCTCCCTTTATCTCATCAATTACACGAATTTGTGCTGAGGTGAGTTTAAAAGGAAGGCTGTCTATCAGTTGTTTTGTAAGTTCACCATTTATTTTAAGCGCATCCCTCTTCTCCTTTTCCATGTCTTTTTTTCTTAATGCAAGGCCAAGCTCAAGAAAAAAGAATTCATCAAAGGCAAGCCTCCTGTGCATCTCGCTTCTGCCGCTGTTTAATAAGGCTATATCCTTCTCTGCTTCTGGAAAATGGATTTCAGAAAAAGCTGCTGAAAGAGGCATAAGCTTGTTTTGCTCTAAGATATTTGATGGAAGATAATCATTAATCTGAGATTGATGGGTAT
>JACPZJ010000083.1 GCA_016195585.1 Nitrospirota bacterium
ATTGATGTTTCTGCCTTCAATGCACTTATAGGAAATTGCAAGGTTATAAAATACAACCTGGCAGAGGTTCAGGCTGAAGGCAACCGTATAACAAAAGCTCTCAAGGAGTTTTTATCAGATTCGCACACGCTTGAATTTGAAGAAAAGCTTTTGCAGGCGCTTTACGAATTCAATAATAAGTATTTTCCAGTTCCAGAATACAAATACAAGGTCAAGCGCAATCAAATTAACGAGGATGAGTATGGTGCGGAGAAGGAAAAAGAGTTTTTGCCTATCTTCAACAGGCTTGTTAAAGCATACAACATCAAATTAAGGCAAGATAAGGACGAAACGTTTTTAGACAAATGGTATTCTCAACACATTAGAGATGAAATTAGATTTGTGTTTGAAGAAGTCAAAAAGATTAAAAACGCTGCAACTAAAAAAATTGTCAGCATTATTTTAAGCAGAACCATTCGTTCCTGCCGGGCCACAACACACGCAGATTTAGCAACACTCAAAGAGCCGATAAACACAACCTATTATTGTGCAAAACATGGAAAGATTTGCAAACCGCTTTTTTCAATTCTCAAATGGTGGGAGACATATTCTAAAGACACTATAAATCGCTTTGCTCAGTTTGACAGATTAAGAACGAACACATATCAGGTTTGTTTGACCGGAGACAGCAGAATTATTGACATATTCAAAGAACTTGAAAAGAAAAATCCTGCATTTGCAGAAATAGCAAAGAAGAAAAAAATTAAAGGCATTTTTTCCAGTCCCCCGTATGTTGGACTTATTGACTATCACGAGCAACACGCCTACGCATACGACCTCTTTGGCTTTAAGCGGCAAGATGATTTAGAAATAGGCCCGCTTTACAAGGGACAAGGCAGGGAAGCAAAACAAAGCTACATTCAAGGCATAACCGAAGTGCTCCTCAACTGTAAAAAATATTTAGCTGACGACTATGATATTTTCCTTGTGGCCAATGACAAAAACAATATGTATCCGACCATTTCCGAAAATGCAGGAATGAAAATAGTAAATCAATTTAAACGACCTGTGCTAAACCGCACAGAGAAAGATAAAGGGGCTTATTCGGAGATTATTTTTCATCTGAAAAAGAAGTAAACTATGGATAAAGATAAAATCATTTACCAACTATCAGTAAAAGATATTTTAATTGTAATTGAAGATAACGAATTGAAAATAAAAATTAATGAATCCGACATTCATTTATTAGAAGACAGGTCAATGCCATTCCATACGAGGTTGCTCGGGAAAGATAGAATGGCGTTGTTTTCATTTATTCACTCTCTTAATACTAATTTTGGAACGAGTATTTTTGAGCCGGTTGCAAAGGCATTAGCATCTGCAAATTTTCAGAGTGCTTTATCGCAACAAGTATCAGGTACGCAAATTAGCTCTAAAGCGCATGATGTAATCCAAAACATTATGGATAACCTTGCAACAGCAAACGAAACTCCTAATAAGCCTACTGAAATATCAGCCATTAGAGCCGTATGCCAGCAAGGTCAGATGAGAAAGGTGAAGCTCACGAAGGTTGACATCAAACTTATTGCACATGATGGTGCTATTTACCTTTTTGATCTTAAAACGGCAAAACCTAATGCAGGAGGATTTAAAGAGTTTAAAAGAACACTTTTAGAATGGGTAGCAACAACATTGGCTGACAATCCAAGTGCAAACATTCAGAGCATTATTGCAATTCCATACAATCCATACGAACCTGAACCATACAACCGATGGACAATGCGTGGGATGTTAGATTTACAAAATGAACTAAAAGTGGCAGAAGAATTTTGGGATTTTCTCGGTGGGCAAGGAACATATCAACAACTACTCGATATTTTTGAAAGAATCGGCATTGAGTTACGGCCGGAAATTGATGAATACTTTCTACGCTACAATCGACAGTAAAAAAATATGGATGCGTGTCAATTAGGAGATGATATGGATGCCTCAAAAATTATTTATTCAATTAATCTTGAAGATGTTCAAAATGTTGCTGAAGAAGAACTTGGGAGAAAGCTTACTAAAAAGGAATTGCAAGTTATTGAAGATAAAATTGGCGATTATATAGACTGGTATAGCGCTATTGATAGGGCTATACAAAATGAAATTTTAAGCCTTAGTAGAAATACTGCGTCGGAATAGACAATGAAAGTCTATACAGAAAATAGATATATAAGATTAAGTTATTAAAGATAAACTGAGGTGATTCATGCACTGCGCAGGATGCTTTAAACAAATTGGGGAAAGTAATAAGGCTTATGCTACTGCATTCGGCAGTATAGAGCAAAACCTTTTTAGCAAAGAAGGAGAATATGGCTTTTATGCTTCTGAGAGCGAACCATGGATAACTATTCTATGCAGCGATTGCGGCAGGGCGGTGAATGATTTCATCGAAAAACAGTTGCAAGCTAAACATCCATGAAGACAACGACTCCTAACCCCATCATAATCATCGGCGATAAAGGAAATAGCAATGGATAGCAAAAACGAAAAGCCAAAACCTGAGCTGATTCCCCCTCATGGAGGGTATCGCAATCTGAAGTCCTATCAGACTGCTGAAATCGTCTATGACGCAACAGCGGTCTTCTGCAATCGCTTTATTGACAAGCGTTCCCGCACGCATGACCAGATGGTTCAGGCAGGCCGCAGCGGCAAGCAGAATATTGCCGAAGGCAGTATGGTATCAGGCACTTCAAAGAAGAGCGAATTGAAGCTAATTGGCGTTGCCCGTGCAAGCCTTGAAGAACTGCTGCTTGATTATGATGATTTTTTGCGTCAGCGAGGGTTATCGCTTTGGGAGAAAAATCATCCGCAGGCACAGATTATTAGAAAGCTCGCTTGGGAAAAGAATAGGTCTTATAAGACATATAAGACCTATATAGAGCAAAGCTCGCCTGAAGTTGCTGCAAACACAGTAATCTGCCTGATTCATCAGGCAAATTATCTGCTTGATCAGCAATTGCGACAACTGGAAAAACAGTTTCTGGAAGATGGCGGATTTACGGAAAAACTTTATCAGGCGCGAATGCAGGCAAGGAGAAAATAAACACACCCCTTAATCCCCTCTTAATAGAGGGGAATAGCCATAGGGCATTTTTAGACTAACTTATAATATGGTTACCTTATGACTCACAATAAACAAAATATAGTAAACGCTATGCTCAATACCTTAAAGACAGTCTTTGGCTTTCATACATTCCGTCCAAATCAGGAGGCGATTATAAAAAGCATCCTGAACAGGCAGGATGCCTTTGCTGTAATGCCTACCGGCGGCGGAAAGTCGCTCTGCTATCAA
>JACPZJ010000107.1 GCA_016195585.1 Nitrospirota bacterium
CACAGGAGGGGATCGTTCAGAATAAGGTCTTTGATATTGACGAGGATTACAGCCAGAAGGAGTTGGACAGGATTGCTGACTATGTAAATACAAAATTCAATGGCCTTACAATAGCCGAGATTAGAAACAGGCTGCTGGAGGAAATGAGGGCAGACAATGCTCATTATAGTTATCTCCTGCTTAAGGTTCTTAAAGATAGCGAAAGCGCATTTTCAGAGAATGGAAGCATATTCTTAGAAGGGGCTGCAAATGTCCTCAACCTGCCGGAATTTTCATCAGATATGGATAAGATGAAGTCCCTTGTAAATGCCTTTGAAGAGAAGTATACCATTCTGAATTTTCTCAATAAATGCCTTGACAGTGAAGGTGTTAAGGTATATATAGGGACTGGAAATTCGGTCCTGAATAGCTGCAGCGTTGTTGCAGCCAACTATAGGGATGGCAGCAGGGTCATTGGAACAATAGGCGTGATAGGCCCGACAAGAATGGAATATACAAGGGTGATACCCCTTGTTGATGTAACAGCAAGGATACTTTCAAGGACGCTTAGCAAGGAGTATTAATATTTTATGCCAGACAACAGAGAGGACATAGAGATTAAAGAAGGCGGGATGCCGTCATCTCAGGAGGTTGAGGAGGCAGGCGACGTTGAGGAAGAACCAACTGCAAAAGAGTATCCCGCCGCTGAGGTAGAAAACCTTAAAAGCGAGTTAGAGAAGAAAAATAAAGAGGCAAAAGAGAATCATGACAAATATTTAAGGGCCTATGCTGAATTTGAAAATTATAAAAAGCGCGCTGTAAAGGATCAGAATGAATTCCTGAAATTTGCCAATGAGAAGTTGATTAAGGAGCTGCTCCCTGCAATTGATAATCTTGAGAGGGCTGTGGAACATGCAAAGGGTAATTCGCAGAAAGAGGAAGAGGCAATTAAGGGACTAATAGCCGGTGTGGATCTTATATTAAAACAGTTTAAGGATATACTTGTCAATTTTGATGTTACCGAGCTAAAGTCTATCGGCGAACCCTTTGACCCAGCGAGGCATGAGGCGGTAAGTCATATAGAAACAGATGAGTATGCGGATAATATTATTATAAATGAATTTCAAAAGGGCTATTTATTAAACAGCAGGCTCCTGAGGCCTGCACTGGTGAGTGTTGCAAAGAAGAAAGAGAAGAAAGAGGAGATTAAAGAGGAAATCGAAGAAGAATAGGTCTTATAGGACCTATTCTTCATAGAAAATTAAAATATCTGAAAGCTGTCAGCTATTATCTAAAGGAGGTATAAATGGCAAAGGTTATTGGCATTGATCTTGGCACAACAAATTCCTGTGTTGCAGTAATGGAGGGGGGCGAGCCTGTTGTTATTGCAAATGCTGAAGGCAGCAGGATTACACCCTCTGTGGTGGCAATCGCAGAGAGCGGCGAACGGCTTGTTGGCCAGATAGCAAAGAGGCAGGCCATTACAAATCCTGAAAATACAATCTATTCCATAAAGAGATTGATTGGAAGAAAATACAATTCAGATCAGGTGCAGGATGCAATAAAAAAGCTCCCCTATAAGATTACAGAGGCGCCTAATGGAGACGAGCAGGTAGTTATAAGAGGTAAAAATTACAGCACTGCAGAGGTCTCTGCCATGATATTGCAGAAGATGAAACAGACAGCAGAGGATTATCTTGGGGAAAAGGTTACAGAGGCGGTAATCACTGTACCTGCATATTTTAATGACAGCCAGCGGCAGGCCACAAAGGATGCCGGCAGGATTGCAGGTTTAAATGTTTTGAGAATTATAAATGAGCCGACTGCAGCATCCCTCGCATACGGTCTGGAGAAGAAGAAAGACGAAAAGATCGTTGTATATGACCTCGGCGGCGGGACATTTGATGTAACAGTCCTTGAACTTGGAGAGGGTGTGTTTGAGGTAAAGTCAACCAATGGCGATACATATCTTGGCGGCGATGACTTTGATTTAAGGATAATTGACTGGCTTGTTGCAGAGTTTAGGAAGGATCAGGGTATTGACTTAAGAAATGACAAGATGGCCCTGCAAAGATTAAAGGAGGCGGCAGAAAAGGCAAAGATTGAGCTCTCATCATCGCTTGAGACAGAGATAAATCTGCCATTTATTACTGCTGATGCCAGCGGGCCGAAACATCTGAATATCAAGCTCTCAAGGGCAAAGCTTGAGCAGCTCGTAGATGACCTGATCCAGAAGACCATTGAGCCCTGCAGAAAGGCGCTGTCTGATGCCGGCCTTACATCAAAGGATATAAATGAGATAGTCCTTGTCGGCGGCCAGACAAGGATGCCAAAGGTGCAGCAGGTTGTAAAGGAATTCTTTGGCAAGGAGCCTCATAAAGGGGTAAACCCTGATGAGGTTGTTGCTGTTGGCGCTGCCATTCAGGCAGGCGTCTTAAAAGGCGAGGTAAAGGATGTCCTCCTGCTTGATGTTACCCCGCTCTCGCTCGGTATTGAGACGCTCGGAGGCGTCTTTACAAAATTAATAGAGCGGAATACAACCATCCCGACAAAAAAAAGCCAGGTATTTTCCACTGCAACAGACAATCAGCCTGCTGTGTCTATCAGGGTATTTCAGGGCGAACGCGAGATGGCGTCAGATAATAAACTCCTCGGCCAGTTTGAGCTTGTAGGAATTCCCCCTGCGCCGCGCGGCATGCCCCAGATAGAGGTTACCTTTGATATAGATGCCAATGGCATCGTCCATGTCTCTGCAAAAGACCTCGGCACAGGCAAGGAGCAGTCCATTAAGCTTACAGCATCAAGCGGCCTGTCAGAGGAAGAGATACAGAAAATGGTAAAAGAGTCAGCGGCGCATGGAGAAGAGGACAAGAAGAAAAAGCAGCTCGCAGAGACGCGGAATGAGGCTGATACACTCATCTATTCAGTAGAAAAGTCCCTCGCAGAATACGGGGATAAGATACTGCCTGATGAAAAGATTAAGATTCAGGAGGCAGTTGAGAGCACAAGAAAGGCTGTATCTGGGAATGATGCGGATGCAATCAAATCTGCTGTCTCAGAGCTTTCACATGCATCCCATAAGCTCGCAGAGGAGATGTATAAAAAGACAGCCGCATCCCAGCAGGGGGCTGCCGAGGCGCAGTCAGGCGCTGGCGAAGCAAAGAAGGACGAGAAGGTTGTGGAAGCAGAATTTGAAGAGGTTGATAAGGGTAAAAAGTAAAAAAGGAGCGTGAACAAAAAAAGTCGGAGGAAAAATCTCCGGCTTTTTTTTGTTTAAGGTGGAAAATTGGCTGCAAAGAATGATTATTATACAATCTTGGGTGTGGGAAGGGAAGCCTCAGAGGCAGAGATAAAAAAGGCCTACCGCAAACTTGCCATGGACCACCACCCTGACAGAAATCAGAATAATAAAGCGGCAGAAGAAAGATTCAAGGAAATAAGCGAGGCCTATGAGGCGCTGAGTGACCCGCAAAAGAGGAGGGACTACGACCTCTACGGCCACAGGATGGACAGGGCAGGCTTTGAAGGCTTCAGGGATTTTGGCGATGTGTTTGGCGATATATTCAGCGACTTTTTTGGTTTTAGCACAAGAGGAGGCCAGAGATCCGAGCGGGGAGCTGACTTAAGATATAACCTTGAGATCAGCCTTGAGGAGGCTGCCTTTGGTTATGAAACAAGGATAAATATCCCAAGAATGGAGACCTGTTCTGAATGTAATGGCAGGGGGACAGAAGGCGGTACAGAGCCTGCAGCATGTCCTAACTGCCGCGGCAGCGGGCAGGTTAGGTTCCAGCAGGGTTTTTTTACAATAAGCAGAACCTGCAGCAAGTGCCATGGCGAGGGAAGGATTATCACGCACCCATGTAATAAATGCCGCGGCGCCAGAAAGATTAAGAGAGAGCGCACCCTATCAATAAAGGTGCCGCCCGGTGTTGAGACAGGCACAAGATTAAAGCTTACAAGTGAGGGAGAGGGTGGAACTCATGGCGGCCATGCCGGCGATCTTTATGTGGTGATTATTGTAAGGGATCATCCTGTATTTACAAGGGATGGCAATGATATATACTGTGAGTTGTCAATCGGCCTTGCACAGGCAGCCCTTGGCACAGAGGTAGAGGTGCCGACACTGGATGGCGGAAAGGCCGATTTAAAAATACCTGATGGCACCCAGAACGGAACAACATTCAGACTAAAGGGTAAAGGGATTCCAAATATAAGGGGATATGGAAAGGGAGATCAGATTGTAAGGGTTATTGTCCAAACCCCCTCAAAGCTTAATGCAAGACAGAGAGAGCTGCTTGAAGAATACGCAAGGATCAGCGGTGAGGAGATAAGTTCAGGCAAGGGTTTTTTTAAGAAGATGAAAGAGACAATAAAAAGATAAGCGAGTGCATAAGTGCCAGGCCCTAACCTATTTTTTATCAATTCAAAGGATATCATTAACAACCACATAGTTATTGCAGATGCTACTTTAAGGCATATTAAAAAAGTGCTGCGGTTAGCCAAGGGAGACAGGATATGGGCAGGCGATGATAAGAGAAGGAGATACCTGATTGAGCTGACTGAGATTGATAATAAAAGGGCGTTAGCAAAGATTTTAGAGGTAAGAGAGTCCGCCGCATTACCTGCCACAGAAATAATCCTCGCCCAGTCTATTTTAAAAGGCGAAAAGATGTATATGTTAATACAGAAGGCAACAGAACTCGGCATAGCCAAGATCATCCCTGTAATCAGTGAGAGGACTATTGTTAAAATAAAAGAAGGGGCTGACAGAAAGGGAGAAAGATGGCAGAAGATCGCAAAGGAGGCCTCACAGCAGTGCGGGAGATGGAGGTCGGCATATTGATCGGCCCTGAGGGCGGATTCACAGAGAAAGAGGTAGGATTTGCAAGACAACGCGGATTTATCTCTGTCACTATGGGAGATTTGATTTTAAGGGCAGAGACCGCTGCCATAACAGCTATAGGGATTATACAGTATGAATTTGGTGTTATCGGGTAAATCAATTATATTTTTCATCATCTCTTTATTGCTCCTCATCTCAAATGCAGAGTCAAAGACAGTTGAAAGGGTTGCCGCTGTTGTAAATAATAAAATTATTACCTTAAGCGCCCTTAATGCCGCTATTGAGATGAAGCAGATTGCACATAAAGAACCGGCTGAGGCAAAGGATGAAAACACTATTCGCAAGGAAACCCTCTGGGAGCTTATTGACAGAAACCTGCTGATAAATGAGGCAGAGAGATTCGGGATGGCAAATGTATCTGACACTGAAATAACAGAGGCGCTGACAGAGGTAAAAAAAGAATTCTCATCAGAGGTGAAATTTACAAAGGCGTTAGAAAGATGGGGAATGGATATAGAGGAGTTCAAGTCACAGCTCAGGGAGCAGATAATCTCAGTTATGTTTGTTAATCAGAGGCTAAGGTTCTTTGTAAGGATTTCCGAGGAGGACATTAAAAAATTCTATAATGGTAACCTATCAAGGTTTAATAATAAAACTATAGATGAAGTACGGGGAGAGATTGAGGCATTATTAACAGAAAGGGAGACCGCAAAAAAACTTGAGGAATACATCAAAAAGCTCAGGTCAAAGGCAGAGATAAAAATAAATGTCCAATATTAACCTGAAATAGTTTTAAAATAGGTCTCTGGGTTCACATGTTTTATAGCGCCTGTGGGGCACTCTGCTACGCAGGCGCAATTATCATATTCCCTGCAATGGTCGCATTTGATTGCACTTCGTTTTGGCTTTGCGTCTTTTGAATCTGTATCTAATTCAATAACCTCAATAGCCCCAAAGCTGCATGATTTGGCGCATAAACCGCATCCCACACAGTTAGAGTTGATTACAATCTCGCCATCCTTCTCTCTCTTGATCGCATCCTTGCGGCATTTGCTGAGGCATGTTGGATACTTGCAGGTGCGGCAGGACTGAGGGACATTTACGAAACTATATCTTATATTAACCCTCTTAAATCGCGCTGTCCCATGCCTGCTTTTGCACGCCTTGACGCAGGAAAGGCAGCTGATGCACTTGTTAGCCTCATATACCTTAAGCCTTGTGGCATAGGTAAGGCCGTTCTCAATCATAAAATTCGTTATACCTGCTGCCTTTAAATTATTTTCTATCTCAGATTGTTCCTTCGCCTTTTCTTTTATCCTGTTTATTATTGCCTTTTTAAAACCTGAATGATTTTCGTAAAGGTCTTTAAAGGCATCTTTATCAAGGGCAAGCAGCTCCACATCAGTTAATGATATGATAGTTTCAGTATTCTCAACGTTGTAGACAAAAGGCATCTCGCCAAAAAAATCACCCTCTTCGTAATATGTTGTTACAGGATTTCCCCTGCTGCTAACTCTGATGCCCTTTACCTGCCCTTTCTTAATAATATAAAATCTATTCTCACCTCTTGTGGCTGTCTTTATAATCTCACTGTCTTTTTTGTAGGAAATCAATACCGAATTCTTCACTATCTTATCCATTTCATTAAGTCCAATGCTGGCAAAGATTGCTGAGTGGGATAGAAGTAATCTTATTTCATGCTCATTTAAAAGGCTCTGCTTTTCATCTTCTTTGGGCCTCGGTACATTTTTTGTTTCTCTGGTAGCCCTATTTTTTTCTGAAGCGCCACCCTTATTTAAAGATTCTACATTCCCTAATTTATTATTTACTGGTTTAACATCCTTTTCCCTCTTTCTTAAGCCCTCCTCTATCCTATTCTTGAATTCCTCAAATATCTTTAATAAAGTTTTATTATCTTTAAATGTTATTGAATTTAGAGCATCTGATTTTTTAAATTCATACAATTCTGCATCGGAATCCACTATTGCAGAGGTCATCCTTTTTTCACTAAAAAGTGATTCAACCCCTAAGAACTCAAATGGTTTTATCTCCTGAATGGCCATATTCCCATTGGTATCTTTGCGTTTCAATGCTATAGCCCCTTTTTTCAGCAGATAAAAACTATCAGCATCACTTCCCTCATGGTAAATAATTGCCCCTTTTTCTTTTTGAATAAGCATGCCCTTAATACCAAAAAGCTCGTGATAACACGCTGCTGCATCTGCCCGCATCGAACTATTATTTGATAATGCAGATGTCTCAACCACATACACCGTATTTGCAGGAGGCACATTTTCTTTTTTTTGCTCTATAAAGTCAGTTATATCCAATGTCCTTATCATTTGAATCACCTCTTTTAAATTCTTAATGCCCTGCCAGATTCCGAGGGCGAGGCAACGCCTCGGCCCCTACACCATGATAATTGCCTTATCAGGGCAAGAGTCTTTTGCCTCTATAGCTGCCTTTATGTTCTTGTTAATGGCACTATTGTTAATAGTAGCCTTTTCATTCACCACCTTAAATACCACAGGCGCTGTTTCCTCACATGTCCCGCAGCCTGTGCAGTTATTTAAATCAATTTTAAATTTTGTTTCCATCTTCCCATACCTCCTTTTTAGGTGTAGGGGCGAACCTATGTGTTCGCCATTATTAATTGGACAGGCACACGACTGCCCTTACTGTTTTTACGGCCCTGTTGTGAATGACCAGATATATGGCCGCTCCCTTAATTTCTCCCTGTACATTGAATAACCATCTGTGAGCCTGCATTCATAAATAGTATTTGGCTCTAACACACTATCAGGCCTGAACTGCAGGGTGCGGCCGTTTATCCAGTAGAGTGTCCCATCAACCCTCTTTCCTTTCACAGCCATTACAAAAAAACCCTTTGTCATCGGATCCATCTCCTTGCTAAATTGTACTTCCACAAAAAAATTACCTGTGCGGAGGACCTTTGTCTGGCCGTTTGCCGGCGCTGTGTATACAATATACGGTTCCTTCTTTTCGCCGCTCTCACCACCCTTTTGAACTGCTGTACAGCCAGAAAAAGATATTAACGCAAATACAAAAAAAAGAATATAAAGAGCTTTCATATACCCTCCCCTAAAATCTAACCCCAACTTGTGTATAAAAACTATCCATGTCTGTGCTTGCACCCTGCATATCAGACTTTGTCTTTGTATGTTCATAAGTAAACAAGGAATAAATATTATATGGAAGATTAGCTGTAAGTGTCCCTCCAAATGCTGTCATTGCTGTTCTATTAGCATATGTATCATGGTGCTCTTTGGTATATTGGTGGGTGTATCTGCCGTCAATATAGAGCCTGTTAAAGAGGCTCCGCCCCATGCTGAAAAAATAAACCTCAGAATTAGTATGGAATGGGTGCATCGTTGTATCCGATTCCGGCTGTCTGTTATACCTATTCAATGTAAATCTGAAGTTCCACTGTATCTCTGTATTAAAAAAGTTTGTATTGCCAAGACCAGCAGAATAGATCAGGCTGTTCCGGCCGCCCTCCTGCCTGCGCTGGTATCCTGCACTTGCATCAATATTGTAGAATCTGAAAAACCTGTAGCTGCCCCTTGCCTCATATCTGTGTTCATGGTATTCTTTATAAAAAGTTGGGTCATCTGTAAAGTTTTTATTTGGCTCAAACATGGAATATACAAGTGAGAGGGTGATATCAGGGATGGGATTATAGGTGCCGCTGAGATAAAAGTTTGTTGTATCAAAGGTCTCTTCATCCTTATAGTGAAAATTAAGGTCCTCTGTCAAATAGATATTAAACCTTAAATATGGCGTAGGCGTTAAATAGACCTGAAGATTTGCATATCCCCTGTCAAAGTTATCATTACAATCTCCAGATTTCCCTTCCTCCGGAGAACAGGCCTTATGAAAGATGTGGACATATGACAGTGTTGTATTCAATATATCACCCTGATAGCCGCTATAAACCCCATATATCTTATAATTACTATCTGCCTCATAGTCATTGATATTGGATCTTAAGCCGCCAAAAGCGCCCACCCTGAATCTCGGCGTAAAATTAAATCTCAACTGTCCGCCGTCAATATACACCGCACCCTCAGGCACACTGTGCCTGCCGATGTATGTATCAAGCCTGCCAAAGAGATTCTGATACAGCATATACAGTGTCGTTATGGAGTACTGATGCTGCTTTGCTGTTGTGCTTGTCTCCTTTGTTTTGCTATATCTTAGGTCCTCCCTTTCATTTCCGTCAAAAAAGAGGCTAAGATTTGTATCTAATAGGTTTAAGGCATTAAGATTAAGCCTTGTCGTAAGGGTATTGTAAATATAATCAGGGACGCCGCTATCTTTATTTGCGGTCTTTGTGTAATTGTATCCAGTAGAGAGATCGCCATATATCCGCTGTTTTAAAAGCGGAGCTGGCGCTGAAGCAGCCTTTTCCTCTGTCTTTACATCTTCCATCTGGGGGAGCACCGCTACTGCCATCTCCTTAACAGGTTCAAACATAACCTTAGCGCCAACATCTATCTTCTCACCCAATATCTTGGAATACATCTTGGCTGTAGATGTGTAATCCTTTGCATCTATAACAATAACCTCTCCCAGCATCCTCTTATCAACAGATTTAATTTCATTCGTAGCAGGGTCGCGGCTTATTTTAACTATCTTAAAAAGCGGTAGTATCGCGCCATTCTGAACACCATGTTTTTTCCCCACATCAAGATAAACATACTCATCTGCCTTTTTTGTAACTACACTCTTATAAGGAATCTTATCTGCCAATCTATTTGCAACCTTTCTTGCCACATCCCTGACTATTGCCATTGTCGCAGGGCCAATAATCACCTCTTCCTCATAAAATAATGGCTCCCCTGTCTTTCCGCTAATAAGCTGGATAAAGATCCTTGTATTAGTATTAACCGTCTCAATGCTCCCTGTTACAATGGCATCTGCCCCGCTTATTTTGCCGATTAAGGCGCCAGTATCCTGAGGCAACGGATGCACTATTGCCATACCCTTTGCATCAAGCTCCTTTTTGACCAATGGCTCTGATGCTGTTATTATCTTAAAGGGATAGAGTGTCTCAAAGATATATCTGACAACACCCTCAACAGCCTTATCATATTTTTTCCCTGTCTTATCTATGAAGCCAAAGGGAAGTATCTTATTAAATGTCAACACCTCATCTGCGCTATACTTGCCCGCCTCTGTCACTGATGCAGTTGCCTTAGGGGCTTCTACTTTCATTGCAGCATCAATGGGCACAGAAATAATCTCTCCTACTGGTTTATAATCAATCTTATTGTTAACCCTTATCTCCCTGCCCGCTTTGAGGGTTTTTATCCTTGCCATAGATGAATTCTCACCCGCATCTGTTACAATTAGTGCGCCTATCTCTGCCCTATCCACTGAAATTACATCTTCAAGAAAAGGGTGTCTTTTTATGCCAATAATTTCATAAACAGACATTACAGTTCCTTTAACAATTCCCTGATTTTTACCGGCATCAATCGTATAATTCTTTCCCTCTATCCCGGCAATTATACCTTTATATGGAATCCTGTTTATTAACTTATAGGCAAGCGCCTGAGCCCCTCTCTTTATTCGGGCCTCTGTTTCACCCTTTTCCTGAAAATTTTCTATTGCAAAAACCTTCCCCTCTTTTGTGTCATGTATCTGTGCTGATAACGTTACCATGTCTGAGGCATTTATTGAACCTGTTATAATTGCATCAGCATTTAAAGCCTTCCCTATCCTTATTGCATCTTTAGATGTAACCGGATATTTTATCTTAATGCCCTCTTTTGCCAGTAAATCTGTTGTTAATGCCTTTGATACAATCTTATGGGGATACCCCTTTTGGAGAATATCCCTTATAAGGTCGCCTGTCATCTCGCTATATTTCTTATCTTTATCCTCAAAATCAAGGACTGCAATCTTCTTAAAAAGGATTGCCTCCCCCGCCTCCAAAGAATAAGCCGGCAATTTAGTCAGGAATGTAAAAAACAGTGTTGCGAAAAGACTTATAGTTATCTTCCATCCTGTTACGAATATAGTTCTGTTTTGCACACCCCATCCTTTTCCCTATAGAGTTTTGCAGGGACTTAAAATTTTAAGCCCCTGCAAATTTAAAAAACCTATCTTGTCTTATCCCACGGCGCAACAGTATAGTGGCACTGGGCGCATGGGTCTTGCTTATGCTCCTTCTTATGACAGCCGAGACATCTTGTGGCATTGCGCGTATAGTCACGATTATTTGGGTGGCAGTTATTGCACTTCTTATTCGCCATCTTAGAAGAGATAGCACCTTTTGCATCTGTTGCATGGTTGAATTTTCCCGGTGTCCATGCAGATGTATTATGGCAGTTCTCACACACAGTTCCTATTTTTGCAGCGCTGTGTTTTGGATTTGTTGAGGCATCATATTTTGCCTTATGACAGGAGTAACATTCTTTACCTGCAACCCTCTGATAATTCACATGACATATTGTGCAGGCAGTCGTATTATGTAATCCTGTCAACGGCCAGCTCGCAGGCGGATTGGAGTGGCTCCAGTTAGCAGGCTTCCATGCTGATGTATTATGACACTGCTCGCAGGTCTGGCCAAGCCTTAACTTCCATGGGTCTCTTTGATTCCTTGTCCAGTGGCAAGAGTAGCAGTCTCTCGGCGTGCCTATATACTGATTATTTAGATGGCACTTGGCACATTCAACAGTTGTATGAAGACCTGTTAATGTGAAATTCGTATGTTTCCATGTAGAAGGCTTCCAAGCTGTTGTGTTGTGGCATTGTCCACAGGTGGTTGGGTATCCGGCGCTTGCATGCTTGGGATTTGTGGTTGCATCATATTTTGCCTTATGACAGGAGTAACATTCTTTACCTGCAACCCTCTGATAATTCACATGACATATTGTGCAGGCAGTCGTATTATGTA
>JACPZJ010000066.1 GCA_016195585.1 Nitrospirota bacterium
TGAAGGGCAGGCGCTGCATAGGCATAGGTATTAAAGGTTAGTAAGACTATAGTTATTAGCGCTCTTTTTCTCCCCCACATCATTTTACTCTCCTTCCTCAGCAGCTTCTGGCTTTATGCCTTTAGCTTTTGAATAAAATATATTTTATTATTCCTTTACCCTTAATATATCTATGTATATAAGCAACAACTGTGCCATGTTGATGAGGGAGATGTAGTTTTTATATAACTATTGGATTTATAAGAAATTTTAAGGAGGCGACCTGATTGTAAATTGCCAGATGGATGGGAACTTTTATACCACTTTGAGAAAAAAAATACCAACTATTTCCATTTTTATTCCACTATAATTTTATTCAACAAGGCCGCCGACTGTTAGGGAGGTAATCCTTAATGTCGGCTGGGCGTCAGACACAGGGACGCCCTGTCCATCCTTGCCGCAGGTGCCGATTGAAAAGCCGAGGTCATTTCCAACAATATCTATATTCTTTAAAACCTCAGGCCCGTTGCCTGTTAAGGTTGCGCCGCGCACAGGCTCGCCGATTTTTCCGTTCTCAATAAGATAACACTCGCTCACCTCAAATACAAAGTCGCCGTTTACAGTATTCACCTGTCCGCCGCCCATCTTTTTTACAAACAGGCCGGATGAAGTAGATTTGATTATCTCTTCTGGAACAGATTTGCCCGGCGCTATTAATGTATTTGTCATCCTCGGTATGGGCCGATATTTATATGACTCTCTTCTGCCATTCCCTGTTGACCTTACGCCTTCCTTCATTGACCAGAGCCTGTCGTACATATAGCCCTTTAAAATGCCCTTTTCAACGAGGATGGTCTTTTGTGCATCAACACCCTCATCATCAAATCTTAAAGAGCCGCGCTTGTTCGGCATTGTTGCATCATCAATTACTGTGATAATCGGAGATGCAACCATCTCGCCTATCTTTTTTGAATATACAGAAAGCCCCTGCATTGCAAGGTCTGCCTCAAGGCCGTGTCCTATTGCCTCATGTATCATTGTGCCGCCTGCCTCTGCTGATAATATTACAGGCATCCTGCCGGCAGGCGCAGGCCTTGCCTTTAGCATCATCACTGCCCTTTGTGCCGCTGTTTCTGCAGCCTTCTCAATCGGATTTTCATCAAACAACTCAAAGCCAATCAGTCCTCCTATCGGCTCTTGTCCTGTCTGGATTATCTTTCCATCTGCTGCTATTACCTGAATCATTGCAGTAGTATACACCCTCTCGTCTTCAGTCAGGAAGCCGTCTGTATTGCCATTATGTTTACCCTTTACAGCAGCTCGTACAGTTTCAGCCAATTCAATGAGGGCTTTATCAGACAGGTCATTTGTATAGGCATACACACTCTTTCCATTAAATATAACCCTCAGGCCCGCGCCATGGTCAATGCCTGTAACCACCTTTTCTACCTTATCATCCTCAAGGTGTATGTAGGCAGGCTGAGTCCTTTCTACATATAAATCCGCAAAATCACCGCCGTTTTTAACAGCCTCTTTCAGAACCTTTTTTATTAAATCCTTATCCATATCTCTTTTTATATCATCAAAAGGCGCACAATTTTTGCGGGGCAAGGCTGTAGGCACGAATTTATTCGTGCAAAAGGCACGGTTAAAACCGTGCCTACAAAAGCCTAAGCAACCCTGAATGGTTGCCCTACTCTGAAGGAGACCCCTTTATCAGTTCCTCTGCAATCTGTATGGCATTTAAAGCCGCGCCCTTTCTGAGATTGTCTCCAACAATCCACATATTTATGCCATTCGGTATAGACTCGTCCTCCCTGATCCTTCCCACATACACCTCATCCTTGCCAGCAACATCAATTGCAAGGGGATAAATATTCCTCTTCGGATTATCAAATACAATTACGCCTGGCGCAGTGGATAATATCGCCCTTACCTCATTCGGGCTTATTTTCTTTTCTATCTCAATATTTACAGACTCAGAATGGCAGCGGAATACAGGCACACGAACAGTAGTTGCGGTGACACGGATAGAGTCATCCTCCATTATCTTCCTTGTCTCATTCACCATCTTCATCTCTTCCTTTGTATAGGCATTGTCAAGGAAGGCATCTATATGAGGCAGGCAGTTGAATGTAATCTGGTGCGGATAGACCTTGCATTCAGCCTCCTTAAAATTAAGCAACGCCTTTGTCTGCTCCATCAGTTCATCCATTGCCTTAATGCCTGTGCCTGATACAGACTGGAATGTGGTTACAACGATCCTTTTTATCCTAACCGCGTCATGAATCGGCTTTAAGGCGACTACCATCTGTATTGTTGAGCAGTTTGGGTTTGCGATTATCCCTTTGTGCCTGAATATGGCATGCCTATTTACCTCCGGGACAACGAGAGGCGACTCCTTATCCATCCTAAAGGCGCTGCTGTTGTCAATTACAACCGCACCCGCGGATGCAGCGATTGGCGCAAATTCAAGGCTCCTAACTGCGCCTGCAGAAAACAGGGCAATATCAATCCCCTTAAAGGAGTCCTTTGCGAGCTTCCTGACCTTTAGATCCTTTCCCTTAAAGCTGAGGCTCTTGCCCTCCGATCTCTCAGAGGCACAGAGGGATAGTGTATCTACTGGGAAATTTCTCTCCTCAAGTATCTCAATCATCTCATGGCCGACTGCGCCTGTTGCGCCGACAATGGCTACATTGTAACGCGCTTTTTTAAACATAATACTATCTCCTTAGCGCCGAACAGTCCACCCTAAAACCCTGTTGTAAACTTCCATGAAATTGGAAGCGGTGTTAACTGAAACCCTGATGCAGACCTTCCTGCTGTTATTGTGCACTCATAAGTTGTATTCGGCAGTAAAATTGTATGCGGAATAAACTGCATCATCTTCGTGCCTACCCAGTATATGGAGCCTGAGACAGGCGCGCCGCCTGTTGTTATCTGTAAAATAACGCTCCCGGGATTCATCTCCATGCTGAATTCCACCTGAACCATGAATGCCCCGGTCCTCTGGACATTTGCCATTCCATTGGCTGGATTTGTAAAGATTACATATGGTGTGGTGCTGCCGGGCGGCGGTGCGAATCCTCCTTCTTCAGGCCCGAGGAGATATGAGCAGCCTGGCAGGAAAATAAAAAGAATGGTTATTACTATAAGGCTATTTTTGTAAAAAGATAACATAAAGCCCTCCCACTTATATTTAGTGTCATAGTATCAAAGAATACTGTATGCGCTATTATAGATAAAAAAATATTAAATGTAAATATTTTTCTGGCTATTTTCGGGAATTTTATGGCATACAGGCTGTTTTTCTGATAAACTTGCCTATAATAAAGGATGTAGTAGGGGCGGGGCGATGCCTCGCCCTCTACGGGCTCTGGGTGATAAGGAGGGAACAGTGGCCATAACCTTTGACTTTACAAATATGATGGCAGATGCAATCG
>JACPZJ010000074.1 GCA_016195585.1 Nitrospirota bacterium
ATTATTGCCAATTGCTCAAGCGGCATTGAGCCTCTCTATGGGATAACATATACGAGAAAGATACTTGATGATGTGGAGCTGAGGATTGTAAACCCATATTTTGAAGAGGCGGCGAGGAAAAATGGATTTTATTCCAAAAAACTTATTGACTCAATCAAGGCCTTTGGTTCAATAAGGGAGATGCCTGATGTGCCTGATGATGTGAAAAGGCTCTTTGTAACAGCCCATGATATTAAGCCTGAAGGCCATGTAAGGATGCAGGCAGCATTTCAGAGGCACACTGACAATGCAGTATCAAAGACAGTAAATTTCCATGAGGATGCAGAAAAGGGCGATGTAGAGAAGGTTTTTTTACTTGCCTACAGGCTCGGCTGCAAGGGTGTAACTGTATACAGGAGCGGAAGCAGGGAGAGGCAGGTGTTATCCTGCAGGAACAATGTGCAGTATTGTTGAAGGCTTCGTAAAAAATGCGAGTAGGGGCGAGATAACCTCGCCCCTACAGTATCACATTGCATATGGAGAATATCATGATACGACAGCCTGCTGTTGCTGGAAGGTTTTATGAGGGCTCTCCAGAGCTGCTTAAAAAAGAGGTAGGTAAATTTATTGTAGAGGGGATTAAAAAAGAGAAGGCGATAGGTGTTGTCTGCCCTCATGCAGGCTATATCTATTCAGGCGCTGTTGCTGGCGCTGTATATTCCCATGTTATAATCCCCAAGACCATCATACTCCTCGGCCCAAATCACACAGGCATAGGAAAGGCTGTATCAGTATTCCCAGAAGGCGGATGGATGATGCCGAATGGGGCAGTGGTGATTGATACAAAAATGGTGGGGTTGATATTAAAGCATTCAAAGACCGCAAGTGCAGATTATCATGCCCACCAATATGAGCATTCACTTGAGGTCCAGATACCATTTTTGCAATATTTTACTGCTGACTTTAGCATCGTACCCGTAACAATCATGGACACTTCTTTAAGGACATGCAGGGATATTGGCGAGGCAATTGCGCAGGCGGTTTTAGAGCGAAGAAAGGGAGAAGGGGAGAAGGGTGGAGATATATTAATAGTGTCAAGCACAGACATGACGCACTATGAAACTCATGATAGCGCAAAGGCAAAGGACAAAAAGGCCATAGATAAGATTCTTGCATTAGACCCCGAGGGTTTGCATAAAACAATTAAAGAAAACAATATATCTATGTGCGGCTTTGCGCCTACCACAGCGCTGCTTTATGCAGCAAGGATGCTCGGCGCAAAAGAGGCCAAACTCATAAAATACATGACCTCAGGCGAGGTCAGCGGAGACTATGATCAGGTAGTCGGCTATGCAGGGGTGGTGATAAGGTAGAGTTTATCAATTTATGGCAGACGGCTAAAGTTGCCGTATTGTTCAAAATGTTTGTCAAAGGCAAAGGCATTATTAAGTTTAAGAGATTTCATCATAGCAAAGCTCGTGCAGTCCGTGAAACTAAAATCCTTATCAGCATATTGTTTAAAAATGGTAAAGGCTGCCTCCTCTATCGTAGGGGTCATAGTAATTATTTCAAAGAGGCTGCTTTTCTTAAGATTTTCTTTAAAGATAACAGCAATATTATGCGATACCCTCGCTCGCAGGTAGTTTATTGTTTCGCTGACAACAAAATTTGTTGTAACAAATTTTGTTCCTTTTTCAGTTGCGTGCATGTAAAAAATCTTGGCTGATTTATGATTTTCATCGTCTGACACCATAAGGGCAATAAATGCGCCTGTGTCTACAAATACCTTCATTTTCTTTTTCCGTATAAATAGCGATCATGTTTTGTGGAGCCATCTTTAATGCCTGACTTTGCAATGCCAATAATATTCTCAAAAGGATCTTTTATATGCTTTACAGGCTGTATATTAGCAGTAAGAAACATCTCTATTGCCTCGCGTATAAGCTGATTTACACTCTTTTTATCTTCTATGGCTTTATACTTTAATGTCCTTAAAACCTCTTCTGGTAGCCTTATATTAGTTGCAACATGTGTAGACATTGTTTACCTCCATTATATTTAATAATATCATAGTATCATGATATTATTTTGTCAACAGTTATTTAATTTGTGAGCAGGCAGTTTAACTGTAATAAAAAAACAGTTTAGTTTGCCAGTTTAATATGGTAGACTATTTATAATTCTAATTCTAAGTATAGGAAATATTTACATTATGGAATACACATTGTCTGTAATAATCATATCTGCGGCTGTTACGCTGGTCTTTGGGTTTTTTATTGGCAGGCTCCTTGCATCTGCCAGCTATAAAGGAAAGATCAGCGCGCTTGAGGGAGAGCTTCAAAGGCACAATGAATCCTTTCAGCGTGTAAGCAAGGATCAGAGCAAGCAAATTACATCGCTTCAAAATGAGACCAGCGATATTTCAAGGATGATAATAATGTTCCCTGATATCGCTGAGGATATTACATCAAGCATGACAATAGACGATCTTTCAGCTACGATTGTAAAGGTTACCAAGCAGCTTCTTGATGTTGAGGAGATTGCATTCTTTGTTGCAGAAGATGAAGGCCTCCTGTTAAAGACATACACAGGTTTTTCAAAGGATGCCGCTGCTGCTATGGGTAAGATACCAATAGGGGATGGCCGTATTGGATGGGCTGCAAAAAAACAGATCATCATGTTTGCTGAGGATTTTAAAACCGAAAGCATCCTGATAAAAGAGCAGTTGCAGCAGAAGAGGGCAGGCATTAGAACTGATGTTTGCGCGCCGCTGGTTCACAGGGGCAAACTATACGGCCTGCTATCAATAGGGAAGCTTTCAAAGGATTTCAGGAATATCAAGAAATTTCTGATGATGATAACACATCTCTCTGCCGCCACGATGGAGAATATCAACCTCTTCTTGGAGGTGCAGCATCAGGCAAATATAGACGGCCTTACAAAGTTATACAACATTACCTATTTCCATAAACAATTAGAGGTTGAGCTTGATAAGGCAGGGAGATTCAATAGAAATTTTACTGTATTCCTGTTTGATATAGATAATTTCAAGGTTTATAATGATCTGAATGGCCACCCTGCAGGAGACATTGTTCTTTCTGCAATAGGGAGGCTTGTGAAAGAAGATTTAAGAACAATTGATGTCCCAGCAAGATATGGCGGCGAAGAGTTTATAATCATGCTTCCTGAGACAGGCGGCGATGCAGGCCTGCAGATAGCAGAGCGAATAAGAAAGCAGATTGAAGATCTGAATTTAATCTTTCCACAGAATATGCCGTGGGGAAGGATTACAATAAGCGGCGGTATTTCAACATATCCTGTTGATGGTAAAGATCCCAAGGTACTTATTAAGGCGGCAGATGTTGCCCTTTACAGCGCTAAGAGGAGCGGTAAAAACAAGATAGTGCCTTATGAACAGGCATTTGCACAGCCAGATTAAATTATGGAACGGATTTTCCGTTATCTGATAACGGCCTTTTTATATAGTATTGTAATAGGAATTATTTTAATCTTTTCTTATTGGTGGTATCTGCTGGAGCTCTCGCCGAGTAAGGGGATAGGCCATTGGATTGGATATGCTGGCGGCGGGATGATGGTCCTTACCCAGCTCTATACCATAAGAAAAAGGATAAAATCTCTGAATGGTGTTGGTGCAAGGAAGGCATGGCTTGATCTTCATATCTATTTAGGATTGATTGGACCAACATTAATTGCATATCACACCACATACAAATTAGGCGGTATAGTAGCAGTATCCTTCTGGAGCATGGTGGTTGTTATGCTCAGCGGAATAATCGGCAGGTATATCTACGTCCGAATACCTGTTGGTATAGCAAACAGCGAGGATGAACTAAACAGGCTGAAAGAGGAGAGCAATTTACTTGGAAAGAGGATTAACAGGTTTATTCCTAATGGTACTTCAATACAGGCTATTGTAGAAGATCTTTCAGGCATGAAGAAGGTGGCTGTAAGGCGCGGACTGAGCGCGCTGATGTATCTGTTTGCAGGTGATTTCTTAAGGCCATTTCGTTTCTTCAAGCTGAGGCTAATGCTAATCCTAAAATTTAAATTGCCATTTAGACCCCGAAGAGAGGTGTATAGATTAGTAATTGATCAGGTTGCAATAATCAGGAGGATAGTCCTGCTTCAGATAGCACAGCAGCTCCTTGACTACTGGATAATTTTCCACAGGATATTTGCATGGGTTATGTTCATTATAATGATACTGCATATAATTGTAGCCCTGCTATTTAAGGCGACTTAAATATCATGCGGCCTGACAAAGGTATCAGCCACCCATCCTGATTTATTACCCTCTCTTTCATCTTCAACAGTAATATAGTACCATATCCGCCTTTCCATGACCTTTACCCTCGTCCCATTTTTAATTATTGTAGTTACAATGGGATTTCCGCTGACATCGCATGGCCTGTCAAATAATTCTATCGTTTCTTTTACAAGGTTGCCACTTTCATTCCTCCCTGAGATAAATACCTTTGAATTAATTGGATAGATGCCTGTTGTCTGCTGCAGCGAGGCCTGCGGAAGCAGATAATACCAGACAATCAAAAGTACCGCAATTGCACATACAACAAGGGAGGAAATAAAATATATCTTCCAGCTTACCTTTTTAAGGCCGGAGATCTCACCCCTTATCTTTGCCCTGTATATCTCTTCTTCTTTAATTATTTTTTTCCCTTCATCTGTTAGCGCCATAGCCGTCCCTCCCTCTTTTTAGAATGGATTTTAAAAACCTATCCCTATTTTAGACAGAATCTTATTAATGTCAATATCATTTAAAAATAAATCCTTGACAAGATTATATAGAAGGGTTTAATCTTCATGTTAGAAAGGAGGGTTAGTTATGAAAAGATATATTTTCTTCTGTTTAATTGTCCTCTTTATTTTTGGTGTTGCCTCTGATGTTTTTTCTAAAGCCATAGTTGGCGGGGTTATTTACAAAAGAAACGGCGTAGTAATCAAGACCAAAAAGTTTACAAAGACCTTGGAACCGGGGGATGTCCTGTCAGGTGAATTTAAGGGAAATGACATAAAAATAAAGATGTCAGAGATAAAAGAGATACAGTTGCTTACCACAGATGTTGCCTTTACATTTGACCACTCTAAGCTGGTAAAAAAGAGCGGGGATTTGGTAATTATTAAGAGGGATGGGAAACAATACACGCTTAAAAATGCCTATTTCTCATCAAGCCATTTTGGCTATGAGTTTTTTGATGAGATAAATAACAGGGTATCTGAAAATATGCTTTCCTTCTCAGAGGTCTCAAGGATTACCTTTGGCGAGGATATTGGAACAGCCAAAAAGTGCCCCAAGGATGGCCGACTATTTCCTGCAGATTATATCTACTGCCCTTACGACAAAACAGAGTTGATCCCAGTTAAGCCTGAATAAGAGGCATTTTTTTGTCTTTTTTTTCATGCGGAATGTAGGTCTTCTAAGACAAGTTCAAGCCCTATTTGTATCTATTAATTTATCCTGATGTGCGGTTTCTCTTTAAAAACAAATAGTTTTAGAAAATTTTAATTTTATAATCAGAGAAATTAATAACTGGCACAAAATTTGCTTATTCATAGAAGGGTGGTGAAAGCAATGTCTGAAGAGGGATTTTTAAAAGGTATTGATATTTTTAATGGCCTGAAGGAAAAGGAATTGCAGATAATAAACAAGCTGTTTGTTGAGCGTTTTTTAAAGAAGTGGGGCATTATAACAAGTCAGGGTGATGCGGCTGATTCATTATATCTGGTCAAGGAAGGAAATGTAAAGATTACAAAGTTGACTATTGACGGACGAGAGAAGATTGCAAGTCTATTAAAAGAAGGCGACTTTTTCGGGGAGGTATGTATCCTTATGGGAAAGGAAAGGTGCATAAATGCAAGGGCTATTACAGACTGTAAACTACTTACCTTGTCAAGAGAGAATGTCAGGACTATCATGGAGGAGATACCGCAGGTTGACATCAATTTTATTAATATCCTGTGTTCAAGACTTGTAGAGGCTGAGCACCAGATAGATGCCCTTCTCTTTAAAAACCCAAGAGAAATCATATCTGACCAGCTTTATGAGCTCTCAAAACGTTATGGTATCCATTTAAAGGATACCCTTCTTATTGACCTGAGGCTTACACAACAGGCCCTCGCTGATATGGTTGGTTTGTCACGGGAAACGGTTTCAAGGGGTATAAAGGAATTAAGAAGAGACGGCATTATCAAGGATGTTAAAGATAAGAAATATATATTAGATATATCACCATTTAAGGCTGTAGGAAAGTATTCATAGATAAGAGTAAAAAATATATATAAATGTGAAGGAAATCACAGAATTTTTTTTGCAGTCAATGTATACTTTTCCTATAAATTGAAAGAGGTATATTCAGAAATATAATACTTCTGCTCAGAGCAAACCCGCCGAAAGGCGGTGACGCAGAGCAACGAAGCTGTAGGAGAAAGAGAGTTCAGCGTTTAGAGTTCGGAGTTTAAGAAAATAAAAGTTTTTAATAACGCCGAACACATAACACCGAACAAATCTTTATCCAATGCGAGTCGAGCCGCCAGAAGAGTAGTTCCCTGATCTTGTTCAGGGACAAGCTTTTGGCGGCTTTTTGTTTTTTGAGGGTTCTTTTTTTGCTGATTTTTCTTCCCTTTTTAATTATTGAACCCCTTACAATAAAGGATGGCAGATATATTTAAGAAAAATAATTCAGGCAGAAAAATATGTATTGGATTAATAGCTTTATTTATGTTCATAGGTCTTGCAGGTTATACTCACAATGCCCGTGCTCAGGAACAGGGGCAGGGGCTGGGCGGTCTCATAAGCCCGGGGAAGCTGACAAATGCACACTCTGATATTGAAGGTGTTAGTAATTGTACAAAGTGCCATAAACTTGGTGGTGGTGTACCCGATACAAAGTGTCTTGACTGCCATAATAAGATTCGGGAAAGGGTAGAAAAGAAAAAAGGATTTCATGCAAATGCAGAGGGAAATTGCTTTAAATGCCATACAGACCATAAGGGAAAGCACTTTAGTATTGCTGAAATAGACAAGGATAAGTTTGAGCA
>JACPZJ010000080.1 GCA_016195585.1 Nitrospirota bacterium
AGGACAGGATATTAAAGATCATCAAGGGATGCAGTTTTCCGGTTGTTGTAGACGAGGCATATTATGATTTTTCAAGAAAGACTTTTTTGCCTTATCTTAAAAAATATAAGAATCTGATAATTCTCCGCTCCCTTTCCAAGATTGGATTAGCAGGCTTAAGAATAGGGATATTGACAGCAGACAAGGGGATTGTAAAAGAGCTGAATAAGGTGAGGCTGCCATATAACTTGAATAGCTATTCACAGGTAATTGCAAGTAGTATCCTGAAAAACAGAAAGGCTATTGATGAGCAGGTTGATAATATTATATCTGAAAGGCAGAGGCTGGCAGAGGAGATGAAAGGGATAGATAGGTTAATAGTCTATCCATCTGATTCAAATTTTATACTCTTTAAGACAAACAATGCAGAGAAGATATTTAAAGGGCTTATTAATAGGGGTATACTTATAAGGAACATGAATAAACCCGGCAGATTAAAAAACTGCCTCAGGGTTACAGTAGGAACGTCAGAGGAGAATGGGGAGTTTTTGAAGGCATTAAAAGAGCTGGTATAATGATAGGAGTAGGGACATGCCATGGTATGTCCCTGCTGAGAGAGGAGCATATCATGCCGCGCACAGCAAAGGTAGAGAGAAAGACAACAGAGACACAGATAAAAATAAAACTCAATATTGACGGGAAAGGGGATGCATGCATAGACACAACCATACCATTTCTTGACCACATGCTGAATCTGATGACAAGGCACGGCTTCTTTGATATGGATTTAACAGCAAAAGGAGATACTGAGATAGACTTTCACCACACAGTAGAGGACATCGGCATTGTGCTTGGCGATGCCATAACATCTGCGCTTGGCGACAAGAAGGGCATCAAAAGATACGGTAGCGCTGCTGTGCCGATGGATGAGGCGATTGCAACTGTTAATCTTGACATAAGCGGCAGGCCGTATCTTGTGTATAATGTGCAGCTTGGGAAGAAATGCAAGGTAAGGAACTTTGACCCAAGGCTTGTTGAGGACTTTTTCAGGGCATTTGTAAATCACAGCGGAATAACACTGCATATAAATGTGATGTATGGAAGGGATACGCACCACATTATAGAGGCAGTATTCAAGGCATTTGGCAGGGCGCTGGACGCCGCAACATCCATTGACGAGAGGATAAAAGGGGTGCTGTCAACAAAAGGAAAGATATAAGATGTAGGGGCGAGGCGGCGCCTCGCCCTCTATAAGGCATTTTATGATTGCTATTATTGACTACGGTGTTGGAAATTTAAGAAGTGTGCAGAAGGCATTTGAAAGAGTTGGACACACTGCTGCTGTAACATCCAATCCAAAAGAGATAGACAATGCAAAGGCAGTTGTGCTTCCGGGTGTTGGCGCATTTGCAAAGTGCATGAGCAATCTGAATGAATATGGCCTTGTTGATATTATCTATAAGACCATTGAAAAGGGCAAGCCCTTTCTTGGAATATGTCTCGGCATGCAATTGCTCTTTACAGAGGGCGAGGAGTTTGGCATACACAAAGGGCTTGATATTATTAAGGGCAAGGTAAAGAGATTTCCTGATGGAATGAAGGCAGATGATGCAATATTAAAAAATTCCTCACATGGGCTGGAACAATCTTATTATAAAGAAGTCGCCTCCTTTATTGCAGGATGTTGCAGACAGCCCCTTTGTATACTTTGTCCACTCCTATTATTGTGCGCCTGAGGATAAGAATGTAATTGCTGCATCAGCAGAATATGGCATTGAATTTACAGCAATGCTCTGGAAGGACAATATTTATGCAACACAGTTTCACCCTGAAAAGAGTCAGGAGATAGGACTGAAGATATTAAAAAGGTTTGGTGAACTATTTTGATTGTTATTCCAGCTATTGACTTAAAAGAAGGCAAGTGCGTAAGACTTTTGCAGGGCAGGATGGAGGATGCAACCATCTATTCTGATAATCCTGCAGAGACAGCAAAGAGATGGGAGTCAGAGGGCGCAGAGCTTCTTCATATTGTAGACCTTGACGGCGCATTTGCAGGCGGGATGAAGAACATCTCTGCTATAGAGGCAATAAGAAAGGCTATAGGGATTCCAATTGAGGTTGGCGGCGGCATAAGGGATATGGACAGGATTGAAAAGCTTCTGTCCCTTGGCGTGAACAGGATTATACTCGGCACGGTTGCTGTTGAGAAGCCTGAGCTTGTTAAAGAGGCATGCAAAAAATATCCCGGCAGGGTAGTGATTGGGATTGATGCAAAGAATGGGTTTGTAGCAACCAAAGGATGGGTTGAGGTTACCCAAATAAAGGCAAGAGAGCTTGCCTTAAAGATGCAGGGATACGGCGCTGCTGGTATAATCTATACAGACATCTCAAAAGACGGTATGCTCACAGGCCCGAATATAGAAGCCACACGCGAGATGGCGGAGTCGCTGAATATCCCTGTTATTGCGTCCGGCGGCATATCTTCTATTGATGATATAAGAAGATTATTAGCTATTAAAGGCCTTTGGGGCGCTATTACAGGAAAGGCGATTTATTCAGGGGCGCTGGATTTAAAAGAGGCAATAAAACTCGTGAAGCGTAATCCGTGATGTGTAATGAGTGAAAAGATTATAAGAACTCACAAGGACTTAGATGTATGGAATAAAGCAATGGAGCTTGCAGAGAAGTTATATTTACTAACTGAAAAACTTCCTCGTGAAGAACAGTATGGGCTTGTATCTCAGATTAGACGAGCTGCTGTTTCAATACCAAGTAATATTGCAGAAGGTGCAGCACGAAATTCTACTAAGGAATTTATACAATTTCTATATGTAGCATTAGGGTCTCTTTCTGAGATAGAAACCCAAATTTTGCTTGCTAAAAGATTGAGACTCATCTCTGAAGCAGTTTTATTAAATGATATAGTATCTACAAGAAAAATGTTGTTAGGATTGATTAGATTTCTAAAAACAAAGAAAGGTAACTCATAACTCATTACGCATAACGCGTTACGGTTTTTAATATGCTTGCTAAGCGAATAATCCCCTGCCTTGATGTTAAGGATGGCAGGGTTGTAAAAGGTGTAAGTTTTGTAAACTTAAGGGATGCAGGAGACCCTGTTGAGGTGGCAAAGGCTTATGATGAGCAGGGCGCTATGAGCTTGTGTTTCTTGATATTACAGCATCACATGAAAAGAGAAAGACTATTATAGATGTGGTCATGCACACAGCAGAGCAGGTCTTTATGCCATTGACTGTTGGCGGAGGAATAAAGAGCCTTGATGACATACGCAATCTTTTAAAGGCAGGCTGCGACAAGGTTTCAATCAATACAGCAGCAGTTGAGAACCCTGAGTTTATTAAAGAGGCATCAGAGAGATTCGGCAGCCAGTGCATTGTGGTAGCGATAGATGCTAAAAGAGTTCGGCGTTCGGCGTTCGGCGTTCAGGATTCTAAAGACTCCGAACTCCGAACTCCGAACTCCGAACTAAGCTGGGAGGTCTACACGCACGGCGGCAGGACGCATACTGGCATTGATGCAGTGAAATGGGCAAAGAAGATGGAGGAGTATGGCGCTGGCGAGATACTCTTAACAAGCATGGATAAGGACGGCACTAAAGACGGCTATGATATTGAGCTTACAAGGGCAGTCTCAGAAGCAGTGACAATACCAGTGATTGCCTCAGGCGGCGCTGGGAATCTTGAACATCTATATGACGGCCTGACAAAGGGAAAGGCAGATGCAGCATTGGCAGCATCTATTTTTCATTATAAGGAATATACAATAAAAGAGGCGAAAGAGTATTTAAGAAGAAAAGGGGTTGTGGTGAGGTTGTAGATAATCTATCGGACATGAAATCTATTACCCTCCCCTTAATCCCCTCTCCCCTTGTGGGAGAGGGCAGGGTGAGGAGTATTTGTTATCAATATGAATGATATAGACATTGCAAAAGAGGCTCTAAAATTAGAGGAAGCGGCTGAGAAGAGATACAGGGAGCAGGAGCATCGCCTGAAAGATCCTTTTCTTGTTGCACTCGTTGAGGGGCTCAGGAGGAACGAAGAGGAGCATGGCAATTTCCTGAGAGAGGCTGTAAGGAGGCTCGGCGGATGAGGCAGGGCTTTGCAGCAGTATTAAAGATACTAAATTATAACCTTGACCTTGAAAGAAATGCGCTAAGGCGCTACAGGGAATTTGCAGAGAAGGCAAAGGATGAAAGCCTGAAAGTTTTTTTTATCAATCTTGCGAAGGCAGAGAGCGGCCATATAAATGCCATTGCCAATGTGATAAGGACGATTATTGAGAAGACCTTTGATGTAAGCTTTTTCTGCCCTGTTTGCGGGTGGAGGATAAATTTCGGAAAAGATCCAAAGGCAGGCGATATTACGCGCTGCCGCATGTGCGGCGTGACCTTTGAGCTGACAGAAAAGAACGGGGATTTTGATTTTAAGAGGGTATAGCTCTAATAAAGTGTATTGACAGGCGAGACGCCTGTCATACCGGTAGAACCCCTCACCTTAGTCCTCTCCCCAAGGGGGAGAGGAAATAAAAATGACACCCTCTCCCCTTTGGGGAGAGGGAAGGGTGAGGGGGTAAGGTAAAATCATATGCCAGTAAAGCTCTACAGATTAACAACCTGCTACAAATGCGATGAGGTAGAGGCGTTTCTGAATGACGAGGGCATTGCCTTTGAGCCTCTTAATATTGATGAGCTAAAAGGGGAGGATCAGGAGAGGATTCTAACCGAGGTATACAGGCTTACAGGCCAGAGATCCTTTCCTGTGACAGAGATTGACGGGAATAGTGTAATCGGCTTTGATGAAAAGAAGCTCCGCCATCTTTTGAATCTTCCTGACCGGGAAGGGGTAAGCAGGACAGCCAGAAAGGCCATCCGCGAGGTTGTGTCAACAAAACAGCTTGAAGGGCTTTTGAAATGGGTAAAAAATACAGCAGAGGCATTCGGCTGTAAGGTGAATCCAGATGAGACTGCCCTGAATAAGATTTTTGACGGACTTTTAAAGAATGAAAGGCGATACGGATACCGCACCTGCCCATGCCGTTTTTCAACAGGCGATTATCTTAAAGACAGCGATATTATCTGCCCCTGCGCCTATATGAGCTGGGACTTGGAGGTTTATGGAAGGTGCTACTGCGCCCTGTATGTTACTGACAGGTATATTGCAAAAGATGCAGCGCTTCCTGAATACCTGATAGACAGCAGGGAGGCTGGCAGGGTGCCTCTTGAGATAAAAGGTGTTACAGAGGAGGCTATAAAGGCGCCATCCCATAAGGCATATATCAGGTTTGTTAGTTTTTTGGTTGGTTCCCTTACGAGGGATAAGATTAAAGAGGAGTTTGTAAATATTGCAAGGTCTTTGGGTCTTAAGGACGAGGATATAAGGTGGCGCGAGATGGCGGCAGTAGCAGTTGGTAAGTATAAGGATAGCGGCCGTATAATTGCAAAGATGGATCAAGGGATGGATGTGTGCACCTATCAGATATGGTTCCCCGAAAGGACTGACTTTGAATTCAGGCGCGGAGGCATTGCAGATGCAGAGATACTTGTCTATGACAGGGAGATGACAGGGCTTGAGATTGAAGGGACATTGGGCGGCAGGGAGGGTTATGGGAGCATTGTAAAGGATGGTGTTAGGATTTATGCAGACTTTAATTTTTACAAAGGCGGAAGGGACCGGTTTGTAATTACAGGCGAGACTATACGAATCACTGAAGATGTTTTGGAGGGGCTTGTTAAGGAAATTACCATCCTTGAGAACTGCTATTATCTGTTAAGGAATGAGAGAAGCAAATATATACTTACCTCTGATAAGATGAATGAGATTGAGGCAGGCCTTGTTGGAAAGCTTTCAGCTATCAGCCTGAATCTGCCAAAGGCAACACCTGATGACCTGAAGGAGTGGCTATATTCCTTAAGCACAAAGTTTGGCGAGATTGCAGGTGTATCTGAAGAGGTGAGGCACTATTCATCGGATACGATTAGCAGAATAGAGCTAATGAAAAATATATTAGGTGGATGGGGTGAGAGGCCTGCGGAAGACAGGCCGTCGCTTAGCAAATACTATCTTTCTGCTACTGCTGCGCTGGGCGATGATTATAAAAGGCTCTCTGGCAGGATTGACGGCCTGAGGCGGGAGATGCTTGACATTATAACCAATCTAAGGACAAAGGTTGACCTGAATATTCAGGAGCAGAGTTTGGAACTTCAGAAGAGTGTTGATGAGACAACAAAGACGCAGGTAAAACTACAGAGGACTGTTGAAGGGCTCTCTGTTATTATTATCTCCTATTATATTGTAAGCCTTGCAAAGTTTGTCTTTGAGGGCATAAAGTCCGCAGGTATTATTAATGTGTCAACGACACTCCTTACAGCCCTCTTTGTTCCCGTTGCAATTATAATCAGTTTTCTCCTGACAAAAGAGGTAAAGGAGTGGTGGGCAAAGAAGCGGAAAGGAAGGGAGTAGAATTGGATTTAATTTTAATAGAGAAGATAAAGTTTGATAATAATGGCCTGATACCGGCAATAATACAGGATTATAAAGATAATACTGTCCTGATGGTTGCGTTTATGAATAAGGAGGCTGTGAAGAAGACCCTTGAGACTGGTCTTACACATTTCTGGAGCCGTTCAAGGCAGAAGCTCTGGCAGAAGGGTGAAACCTCCGGGAATATCCAGCGCGTTAAGGATATATTTATTGACTGTGATACAGATACTCTATTAATAAAGGTTGAGCAGAAGGGGCCTGCATGTCATACAAATAAGAGGTCATGTTTTTATAGAAGGTTTAATTCCGAGATGCAGGAGATCGAAGATAAGGAGCTTTCCTCAGATACACTTAAAAAGGTCTTTGATATTATTATGGACAGAAAGGCTAATCCAAAGGAGGGCTCCTATGTTGCCTCCTTATTTAAAAATGGCAAGGACAAAATATTAAAGAAGGTATCTGAGGAGGCAGGGGAGGTGCTGCTCGCATCAAAGGACGATAAGAGGGATGCGATTATATATGAGATAGCAGACCTTTTGTTTCATACACTGGTGGTAATGGGGTACCATGATATTGCGCCGCAGGAGATTTATGATGAGCTTGAAAAGAGATTTAATAAGCCGCATAAGGGGCAGAAGGAAAAAAGTGGCATAGGGTCAAAGGGTCAACAAGGGGTCAAGTAAAAACAAGAACACACATAATGTCATTGCGAGCGGCAGCGAAGCAATCTCTAATCCCACCTTTGTCCCCCTTTAATAAAGGGGGATATAGGGGGATTTAAAAAGGGAGAATAACTTATGTCAGACTGCATCTTCTGCAAAATAATAAAAAAAGAGATACCAGCAAAGATTATATATGAAGATGATATGATAATTGCCTTTGAGGATATAAACCCGCAGGCGCCTGTGCATATCCTTATTGTGCCAAGAAAGCATATCCCCACCCTCTTAGATATCACCCCAGAGGATAGGGCATTAATAGGCCATATCTTTATGGCTGCTAATAACATTGCGAAAAATAAGGGAATTTCTGTTTCTGGCTTCAGGGCGCTCTTTAATTGCAATAAGGATGCCGGGCAGGCGGTATATCATATACATTTACACATGCTGGGCGGAAGGAGGCTCACATGGCCGCCGGGCTAAAAATTTACTTTAAAAATCTTGACATACAACGATGTGTCTGTTATAGTATTATGTTTACAAAGAGTTAAGGTAGCAGGTCTATTTTTTTATTATTTAAATGCGTGCGATTGGCAGAGGGGAGGCGAAAAGTGAATGTCCGTTGTAAGGGTGAGAGAGAACGAATCCTTTGAAAATGCCTTAAGAAGATTCAAAAAGCAGTGTGAGCGGTCAGGGGTTTTTTCCGAAGTAAAGAAGCGTGAACACTATGAAAAGCCCAGCGTAAAGAAAAAGAAAAAGGCTATTGCTGCAAAAAAGAAGGCCCTCAAAAAGTTTAAAGAGTTTCCAAGATATCAGGAGGAGTAATAATATATGTCTTTGCAGGAGCAGCTTGTTAATGACATGAAAGAGGCGATGAAGGCCCGTGATGAGGCGAAGGTTTCAACCATCAGGATGCTCAGGGCAGCAATTAAGAATAAGGACTATAGAGCAGTTTACAAAGGGTAACCGTAATGACCTTGCAGAGAAGGAAAAAAAAGAGGCAGAGATACTTCAGGGATATTTGCCGCCGCAGATGTCAGAGGATGATATAAAGGCAGAGGTGAAGAAGGCAATCGCAGAGACAGGCGCTGTATCCCAGAAGGATATGGGCAAGGTGATGAAGGCGCTGATGCCGAGGGTGGCCGGAAAGGCAGACGGCGCTGTGGTTAATAGGCTGGTTAAAGAGCTTATCGGCAGTAATTAATAAATTGTTCTTATATGATCAAGGGGCTGCATCAGAAGCCTGAGTTAGGTGGGTGAGCCCCTTATTTTTTTGGAGAATTTTTTTGAAGCTAAGGGAACTGTATGAGTACTTTATAAAAAAGGGGATAGAGTCTGATCCGAGGGGAAAGGCCTTAATAGATAAAGAACTTACTAAAAGAGGCGAAGATTATAAATCCCTTAAAGATGACGAAAGGAAGGACTACGACTTAGAGGCATTAAAAAACCCCTATGCTGATACAAGGATCCTGCATGGCGATGAGAATCTTGATGTCAGGCATGCGCTTGCAGGCATAGATATTGAGGTCGGAGAGATAATCCTTGCAGACAGGTTAAGGGAGCGCGGGGAGACGGTTGATCTTGTAATCTCCCACCACCCCGAAGGGCGGGCATATGCAAATTTTTATGAGGTGATGCATATGCAGGCAGATATCCTGAACAAATTCGGCGTTCCGATTAATGTTGCAGAGGATATCCTCAGCGAGAGGATAAAAGAGGTGCAGCGGAGGGTAATGCCTGTGAATCATACGAGGGCAGTTGATGCTGCAAGACTTCTCGGCATCCCTTTTATATGCGTGCATACACCAGCTGATAATGAGGTGACCACCTATCTTCAGAAGCTCTTTGATGATAAAAACCCTGATACCTTGAAGGATATTGTAGAGTCTCTGAAAGAGATACCCGAATATCAGGAGGCCATAAAGAATAATGCAGGCCCAAATATCCTTATCGGCTCAAAGGAGAGGCGGGCAGGAAAGATATTTGTGGATATGACAGGCGGCACAGGCGGTTCAAAGGATGCCTTTGAAAGGCTCTCTCAGGCAGGTGTAGGCACAATAGTTGCTATGCACATTAATGATGAACACAAGAAGGAGGCAGAGAAGCACCACATCAATGTTGTGATTGCCGGCCACATAGCGAGCGATAATCTCGGCATGAATCTCCTTCTTGACAGTGTGAGTGATGTAAGGGTTACAGGGTGTTCGGGCTTTAAGAGGGTTAAGAGATAATAGGGACAGGCAGATGATCCCAGATGATTTAGCAGACAGGATCAGAGAGAGGATAGACATTATCTCTATTATATCCGAGCATATTAACTTAAAGAAGAGCGGCCAGAACTACAAAGGGTTATGCCCTTTTCATTCAGAGAAGACGCCATCTTTTACTGTAAGTCCTGCAAAACAGATATTCCACTGCTTCGGGTGCGGAGCCGGGGGGAATGTATTCCACTTCCTGATGAGATATGATAACCTTACCTTTCCTCAGGCATTGAGGTATCTGGGCGAAAGGGCAGGTATAAAAATCCCTGAGCCGGGCAAGAGAGAAGGGATAGAGAAAGACAACAAGGAAGAGTTATATAAGGCCAATGAGCTGGCCGCGGAATACTTCTATAATAATTTGGCTGAGTCCAGAGAGGCAGAAGAGGCAAGGGGATATTTAAAAAAGAGGGGTATTGAGAATAAGACCATTGAGGAATTTAAGATCGGCTATTCCCTTCCCCAGTGGGAGGCTGCATACAGATATTTAAGGCAGAAGGGGATTGATGCCGCTACACTTGAAAAGGCCGGGCTTATTATAAAAAAGGAAAATGGTTTTTATGACCGCTTCCGTGGAAGGATAATATTCCCCATCCTTGATCTTAAAAAGCGTGTGATAGGCTTTGGCGGCAGGGTGATTGATGACAGTCTGCCAAAATATATAAATTCTCCGGAGAGCCCTATATATATAAAGGGTGAAAACCTTTACTGCCTTGAAAAGGCTAGGCAGGAGATAGTCAGGCGCGGTTACCTGCTTATTGTTGAGGGGTATCTTGATGCGATAATGACCTATCAGAAGGGGGTAAGGAATGCAGCAGCAGCCCTCGGCACAGCCCTGACGCAGGGTCATATAAGGCTGATTAAGAGGTTTACAAATAATCTTATTCTGATATTTGATCCTGATGCGGCAGGGAAGAAGGCAGCCATAAGAAGCGCACCACTCTTTCTTGAAGCCGGGATGAAGGTCAAGGTGGCAGCGCTCACAGAGGGCACGGATCCTGATACCTTTCTCAGGAAGAATGGCGTTGATGCCTTTGTTGAACGGCTGAAGAATTCTGAAAGGCTCTTTGACTTTGTATTCAGCGAGGTGCGGGGCAAAGACCCTTTAACTGCAATTGATGACAAGATGAAGGCAGTGAATGAGCTTCTGCCCTTAATAAACGGCATACCCGGGAGGATCGAGAAGAATCTTTATATTAAGAGGCTTGCAGAAGGACTCGGGATAGATGAGACAGATATATTAGCGGAACTAAAAGCGCTCTCACAGAAAAAGGCATTGAGATCCGGAGAGAAAGCGAGGTCAGGGGTTCAGCCTCAAAAGCCGGCGGCTCATCGTGGCGGCGCAAAGGCAGAGGAGATGCTGATTCACATAATGCTGAATGATGAGTCTATCGCAAGAAAGGTGATGGGGCATTTAGGCGCAGATGATTTTAGGGACCCAAATTATAAGAAGGTTGCAGGTATAATTTACAGGGCAATTGATGAGGGGAAGGGGCTTAATGACCTGTCCGGAATAGATGACCCTGTGGTTGCAAACCTCTTATCATCGCTTTCAATCAGGGATCTGGAGTATGATGATCTTGAGCAGAGTTTTAATGACTGCGTGCAGAAGATAAAGGGCAGGGGGATAAAGGACAGGATGCGTGAGCTTCAGGAGAGGCTAAGTGCGGCAGAGAAGAAGGGCGATACAGAGTCAAGGCGGCAGATACTTAACGAGATGAAGGAATTAAAAAGCGTAAACTAAAAATATTTTTATAGATTTTGCGAGGTATCCATGGCAAAGGAAGAAAGAATAGAAGAGGTAAAACATTTAATATCCATTGGCAAGGAGAAGGGCTTTCTCACTTATGATGAGCTTAATAATGCCCTTCCTGCCGATGTGGTCTCCTCCGAGCAGATAGATGACATCATGGTGATGTTCGGCGAGATGGATATTGATATTATTGATCCCAGCGAAGAGCATAGATATCGGAGCGCCCCTGCTGAGCCTGATCAGGAGGTTGAAGAGGCTGAAGAAAAGGACTTAGAGGGCGAATATTTTGAGGCAGAGGGAGAGGAGTTAAAGATAGATTTAACACCCGGCACCATTGGAAGGACAGACGACCCTGTGCGCTTATATTTAAAGGAGATGGGGACTGTCCCGCTGTTGAGCAGGGAAGAAGAGGTTGCGATAGCAAAGAGGATTGAGGCAGGCGAGAGAGAGGTTGCAGGGGTTATCTTTAATATGCCGATGATGATAAATGAGATCCTCTCTTTCGGAGACAAACTCAAAAAAGGGAAGATATCTATCAGGGAAGTGGTTTCTGCCTATGAAGAGGATATAGAGGATATCGTAGAGCAGGAGGAGAAAGAATTACAGGATAAAACGTTGGCGAGGATCAGCGAGGTAAAGAAATTAACCGCCCAGCTCCGCAGCCTGCATAGGGATATAGCACGGCTCAGGAATGAGGAAAAGATAAAGAAAAAGATGGCTGCCGTTAAAAACATTAAGGCAGCAACCGCAGAAAAGATAGAATCCATAGGCCTGAATTCAAGGTATATAGACAGGATCCTTAACAGGTTAAAGGATCTCAGCTATCAGATCAGGAAGTCCGAAAGGGAAATGGTCTCCTGCATCAGAAAGCTCGGATACACGAGGGACAAGATTGACGAGGCATTAAAGAATATAAGGAAAAGAGGCAGGGACATAAAGAAGGTTGAAAGAAAGACAGGGATTGATGAAGATGTACTGATAGAGATAGAAAAGACATATAAAAATGCACTCCAGCATATAAGGCAGGTAGAGTTTGAGGCAGGGGTCTCTGCGAGGGAATTAAAGGAAGCGGTGCACGCACTGGAGCAGGGAGAACGCAAGGCGAAGGAGGCAAAGAAGCAGCTTATAGAGGCGAATCTAAGGCTGACAGTGAGCATTGCAAAGAAATATACGAACAGGGGCCTTCAGTTCCTTGACCTGATTCAGGAAGGGAATATCGGCCTGATGAAGGCGGTTGACAAGTTTGAATATCGCAGGGGTTACAAGTTCAGCACCTATGCAACATGGTGGATAAGGCAGGCTATCACAAGGGCGATTGCAGATCAGGCAAGGACTATCCGCATACCTGTTCACATGATTGAGACAATCAACAAGCTTATTAGAACCTCAAGGCACCTTGTGCAGGAGTTTGGCAGGGAGCCGACCCCGGAGGAGATTGCTGTAGAGATGAAGTTCCCCATTGATAAGGTAAGAAAGGTGCTTAAGATTGCAAAGGAACCGATATCCCTTGAGACACCGATTGGAGAAGAAGAGGACAGCCACCTTGGCGACTTTATTGAGGATAAGAAGGTAGTATCACCGCTTGAGGCAGCGATTAAATATAGTCTTCAGGAGCAGATAAAGAGCGTGCTCCAGACCCTGACTCCGAGGGAGGAGCGTGTTTTAAAGCAGAGGTTCGGCATCGGCGAGCCCACCGACCATACCCTTGAGGAGGTAGGCCAGAACTTTGATGTTACGAGGGAGCGCATTAGGCAGATTGAGGCAAAGGCGCTCCGTAAATTAAGGCATCCGAGCAGGAGCAAGCTGCTAAAGAGTTTTGTTGAGTAAATAAAACTCAGGGTTCAAGGGTTCAAGTAGAATTTACTTGAACCCTTGAACCCTTTTAAGAAGAGGGGGCCCATAGCTCAGTTGGTAGAGCCACCGGCTCATAACCGGTTGGTCCCAGGTTCGAATCCTGGTGGGCCCACCATAAACAGTTTAGTTATTCTAAAGAATGTCTAAACTTCAATGCAAAATGAAAATTTCAAAATGTAAATTGCAAATTTTTAATGATTTCTTTCCATAACTTTGCATTTTTCACTTTGCACTTTGCAATTTTCAATGATGTTTAGCGGTTCTTTTAGAAACGCTAAACAGTTACAGTGAAAAGGAGTACCTTTAATGCCTTCAGATACAATAGAGGTCAGCGGGCAGCTTAAATTCCTTATAGAACTTCAGGAGACAGACACAAGGATATTAGAACTGCAAAAAGAGAAAAAGAGCCTTCCGGAGATAATCGATAAGTCCCGGCAATCCTTTGATGCTGCGCATTCTGAACTGACAAAGATAAAAACCACTCATGACGGTTTATTAAAGGAGAAGCGCGATAAAGAGAGGGCTGTTGAGGACGAGGATGCAAAGGCTGAGAAGCTGAAATCAAAGACATCCGGGATAAAGACAAATAAGGAATATCAGGCCATCCTTTCAGAGATAGAGGCAGCGCAAAAGGCAAAGGGCAGTATTGAAGACGACCTGCTTGTCCTGCTTGAGAAGATAGAGAATATCAAGAAGGAGCTTAATACAAAGGAGCAGGCTGCAAAAGAGGAGGAAAAGAGATTCTCCGCTGAAGAGGCCAAAATCAAGGAAGACTTTAAAAAGACAGAGGAGGAATTAAGCGCCCTTATAAAGGAAAGAGAAGAGAAGGGCGCAAAGATAGACAAGGGGCTTTTAGAAAAATACACCCACCTATTTAAGGCAAAAAACGGCCTTGCTGTTGCTGCTGTTAAGAACGGCTCCTGCCTCGGCTGCCATATGAATATCCCGCCGCAGACATTCACTGAGGTAAAAAAGAATATAAAGATAATACAGTGTTTCCAGTGCCACCGCATCCACTACTGGAAGGAATAAATTGAAAATAAAAGATATGGCATCACAAGGGACAGATTTGATAATATATACTGACGGCGTTTCAAGGGGCAATCCCGGGGATGCAGGCATTGGCGTGATTCTGAAGGACAGCAGCGGCAAGGTTGTTGATGAGATTGGCAGATACATCGGCATTGCAACAAATAATATCGCTGAATATTCCGCGCTTGTAGCAGCGCTCAAGTCCGCACTGAGGCATAAGGCAGGGTGCATAAAGATTTTTTCGGATTCAGAGTTGATGGTAAAACAGATGAACGGCGAATACAAGGTGAAGAACGGGGATATTGCAATATTATTCAAAGAGGCGCAGACACTTCTAAAAAGGGTCAAGGGTCAAGGGTCAAGGGTTGTAATCACGCATATCCCTCGTGAAGAAAACAGAGAGGCAGACAAACTGGCAAACAGGGCAGTTAATCTGCACTTTGGTATGGAAAAATAATAGCCTGACAGTCCAGATGGTCGCTCAGGCAGCTTTGGCTGTCTGAGAGGAAAGTCCGAGCTCCATAGGGCAGGGTGCTCCGTAATGCGGAGTCTGTTTCCTCTAACCCCTCTCTTTCCCCCCTTAGTAGGGGGGAATTAAAAGGGGGGTGGGGGGGGGCAGAAGGAAAGTGCCACAGAAAAAATACCGCAGGCGACCAGAGGTCGCACTTATAACGGATAACTTTTAACATTGTTAATTGTTAAAGGTTATAGGTGGAGGCGTAAGCCTCCCTGTAAGGGTGAAAAGGCGAGGTAAGAGCTCACCGCTCCAATGGCGACATTGGAGGCATGGTAAACCCCACCCGGAGCAAGACCAAATAGGTTCCGCTCCAACCCCCTCCCTGCCCCCCCCTTACAAAGGGGGAGGCAGGGAGGGGGTGGTAAGAATGGCCCATTCAATATTCTATTTTATGCTTATGATAGAAAGGCGGAACGGGTTAGGTCGCAGGATCCTGATAGCAATATTCAGGACAAGAGGAATGATCATCACCCCACACTTGTGGGGGACAGAACTCGGCTTATGGACTGTCAGGCTTTTTCTTTTGTCGGGCTTAGCCCGACAAAAGAAAAAGCACTCATAACTTACAACCAATAACTAATACGAAGACCTTAATTTTGGTTATATCATTTATAGGGCAACCCTTTTAATCCCCCCTCGCTCCCCTTACATATAACATTATTTTATGCGTTTGCTATAATAACTATAATTGATGGTTAATCGTTAAAGGTTATTAGTGAAAATGCGGAGCATTTTCTTGGTGGCGGTGCAGGGATTCGAACCCCGGACACTGCGGATATGAGCCGCATGCTCTAACCGACTGAGCTACACCGCCTTATTCCATCTCAAAATTTACCTTTACCTTGAAGAAGTTAACTGCAGGCAGGCTTCTAATCTCCTCAATGCCTGTTTTATCAGAGATAGTTTTTAAGATCCTCTCTATAGCCTCTTTTGACGGGGCAATAAGTGTAAACCATATATTATAATTATTCTCCCTAAGATAGTTGTGCGTTACACCCGGGTATTTGTTAATCAGCGCTGTAACATCACTAATCTTCTCCACCGGCACCTTTGCAGAGACGAGTGTGCTGGTATATCCGAGCCTTCGCGAATCAAAGGTGGCGCCGAGACGCCTTATTATACCGCTTTCCTTTAATTTCTTCACGCAGCTTATAACAGCCTCTTCGGTTAAACCAAACTCCTCTGCAATAACCTTGTACGGCCTCTCAGCAACCGGAAAATCTGTCTGTATCTTGTTTAATATCTGCTTGTCTATCTTATCCATAATTATTTCTTCACTGCCTCTGCCAGCTTGGGCTGATATGTGCAGTACGGCTCCTCATCCAGATAATTGCCGGTTGCTGCAAATGCCCTTGCGCGGCATCCGCCGCAGACCTTTCTATATTCACACACACCGCACCTTCCATGATAGTCATCCAGCGCCCGCATCTCAAGGAACACATTTGATGTATCCCATATTTTGCTGAATGGCTCTTTTCTGATATCGCCGCACTCTGTCTCTAAGAAACCGCATATCTGCACCTTTCCCAGATGAGACACAAAGGCAAAGGACTGGCCGCCCATGCAGCCTTTTGTCATTGCGTCAAGCCCGTGTGTCTGCGGTGTAACAGCGTGCCCCTTCTGCCGCTCATGCTCCCTGAATATCCTGTAATAATGAGGCGCGCATGTTGGCTTGAACTGTATCTTCACCTTATCCCGCTGGTCATAAAACCATGTTAAGGTCTTTTCATAATCATCGGGTGAAATCTCCTGATCAGCCATATTTGCCGCACGTCCGGTCGGCACAAGTAAAAATGGATGATATGCAGCAGCGCCGAGCTTCATTGCAAGCTCTAATATCTTCGGCAGCTCATTTATATTGTGTTTTGTAATAGTAGTATTTATCTGAAACTCAAGCCCTGCATCCTTTGCAAGCTGTGTTGCCTTTATTACTGCATCAAAGGCGCCGGGGACATTTCTAAAGGCATCATGCGCTGCTGCATCTGCGCCGTCAATGCTCAGGCTTATCCTCTTTATCCCTACCTCCAGCATCCTCTTTGTATTTTCCTTATTCATCAAAAGCCCGCAGGGCGCCATCACCATCCGAAGGCCAAGCCCAGTGCCGTGTTTTGCAACATCAAAGATATCCTCCCTCATCATCGGCTCCCCGCCTGTGAGGATGATAATGGGCTCGCTGAAGGAGGCCACATCGTCAAGAAATTTAAGGCACTCCTCTGTTTTAAGCTCATTTGGATAAGGGCCAAAGCGGGCTGCTGCCCGGCAATGAACGCAATTCAGGTTGCAGCTTCTTGTTATCTCCCATGCAATCAGCCTCGGCAGATATTTTTTTTCCTTGCCTTCATGTTTCAGCATTTTCTCCATAAGTTTTGCATTTTAACATTAAAAAACCTTTCCCGTCAATCATTTTTACAGGGGCAATATACAGGTATTTTGGGGTAAAAAGGATATTCTTGAAGAGAAAGTAACCTTGCAATCACGAAATAGTCTTTGATGAAATCCTATTTAAAAAATCCTCAATGTCTATTAACCTGTTTTGCAGGACATCATAAACAATAGCATAATTCAGCTTTTCGTAATCATGGGCAATAATATTGCGGAAGCCCGTCATTTTTACCATCTTTTCAGTAAGCTCAATAGAAATGATCCCTTCTTCCTGAAGAATATAGAAAGAATCGCTCATAGTTGATGGCCTTCTCAGATTTTTGTATGCAATGACTGACTCAGCTAAATCTATAGATGCCTGTACAGCAAGGTATAAATATCTTTCTACCGCCCCTTTTTTGTCAATATCATTAACAATCTCGTCTTGAGAATACCGTTTATATCTTTCAAGGATCCTCAAATATTTTTTTACAGAGCTGATTTTGTTTTCAATTACAGATAAGCTCGTCATTGCTTTGATCAGGCTTTTGTAAGGTTATGACTAATTAGAAGGTCATGGAAGTCAAAATATTCATTAAGAATCTTTGGTTCTATTAAAACCTTAAACGGCTCCACGTTGTAAATCAATTCCCCTTCTTTGATGATATTATACTTAAGCTCAGGGCTTTCGGTTAAATTCAAAATTACAATATCAACCTTATCTGTTTTTAATGCGCGGCCTATTTCGTCCATCAGGGTAAATCTGAGATCAAACAGTTTTTTTGTATCCTTCTCATCCATATAAAAGGCAAAATCAAAATCGCTCATCGCACCAGCCTTATTTGCGGCCTGTGAGCCAAAGAAATAAGCCAGCTTAATTTCAGGATGGGACTGAATGATAGGTTTAATCCTTGTTGATATTTCATGTATTGTCATAAAGTTAATAAAAACATATCATTTATACTGCAAAAAAGCAAGGAGAAATACAGTGGTGGTATATGAAAACAAAAAAGGGGGCGTGGAATCACGCCCCCAAAATAAAGGATAAAGGCTTATGCCCGCTTTAGGGCGAACCTGCGAAGCAGCAACCATGCTAAAGGCAGAAGCAGAAGCATCATGCCAGTTATCGGCGGTTGGCTGTTTTTGTTGCTATCAATCACGCCGCATCCACCGCCGCCTCCGCCAGAATCTGGGGGAGCAGGTGTTCTTGCGCTTGCCTCATTGGAATAAGAGGAGTCACCTGTGGAATTATATGCCCTTATGCGGTAGTAATAGGTTGTGTTTGCTGAAACACTGGAATCAGAATAGCTTGTTGCATTTGTTCCTGCTGTTGCAATCTGGGTATAAGCGCCGCCTTCGGTTTTCCTCTCTATCCTGTAGCCAGTTTCTATTAATGAATTGTCTGTCCACGAAAGGTTTATCTGATAACCTGTAACAGCAGATGCTGAAAGGCTCGTTGGCGCTAACAAACGGCCCGGAGTAGATAAGGCATTATAGGCATTTATCCTGCCGCCTGTAAAGACCCTTCCTGAAAGAGAGGTTTTTGGATCAACAGTGGTCATGATAGTCTCTTTTATCTGTGCATAGGTGTAGCTTGGATTGGCAGCCTTAATAAGCCCTGCAAGGCCAGCAACATGCGGTGTAGCCATGGAGGTGCCTGACATATAGCCATAGCTATAGCTGCTTATTGCAATAGATTCTCTGATAAGCTGAACATCATCAATATAAACACCATCATAATTAACACTACTATCTGAAAGAAGTCCAAAACCAAAATAGAAACTTGGATACACCTCTGCCATATATGTAAGTTAAAATTTGCTGTATATCTATAATTCTTTGTTGAAGCTGGTGTAATTGCTGCTGCATAGTTAGCCCAAGAAGATGTATTGCTGGCATAATTTACACCAACACCAGGACTGTCTGTAAGACTGTTAGGTAAAGATGACGCAGAACTGTTGGTTAAAGCCCATGTAGAATTAGTCCCCCCCTGAGACCATCCAGAAGGCAGGCTTCCTACTGTACCTGAGTCAAAGTTATTTAGAGGATATAATGTTTGCACTGTGGTATAGGAATAGACAGGTATGCTGCTATAGATATTTACACCCGGCGCTCCAACATCAACAGATGCTGCGCCATAGTTTGAAAAGGTGGCAAGACCATCTGTCTGTGTTGTTGCTGCCACTGATATGATATTATCCAAATTATAGCTTGCCGGATATGACGCCGTTGTATCATTGTTCGTTCCATTATTTCCTGCTGCTGCAACAAAAAGGACATTGCGGCTTCTTGCATAGTTAATAGCATCATATAATGCTTGAGAATAGGAGCCGCCGCCCCAACTTGCATTAATAATGTTTGCCCCATTATCTGCTGCATAGGTGATTGCAGAAATAGCATTGGCTGTATCGCCAGCGCCGCTTACACCTAAAAATCTAAGAGGCATAATCCTTGCTGTCCACATCACACCTGTAACGCCAGAGCTGTTATTCCCGATTGCTGCAATTGTCCCTGCTACATGAGTCCCGTGGCTGTTATAATCTGTTGGGTCATTGGTATTATCTAAAAAGTCCCAGCCGCGGCAGTCGTCAATGTAGCCATTTCCATCATTATCTATACCATCGCTACAATTTGTCTCGCCGGAATTTGACCATATATTTGCAGCAAGGTCAGGGTGATTGTATGCAACACCCGAGTCAATGACTGCTATTATTACACTGGAAGAACCTGTTGTAATATCCCATGCCTCTGGCGCGTCAATATCGGCATCATCTGTGCCTGAAGTGCTGTTTACAGTTTGCCCTAAATTATTCAATCCCCATAGATTTGAATAAGCAGTATCATTTGGTGTTAAGAGCGCCCTGAGTATGTAGTTTGGCTCTGCATATTCCACATCAGGGTCATTTTTGTATTGTGCAATTGCATCCTCAACAGACATATCGTCAGGAATCTTGACGCTCTGAATGCGAAGGTTTGGGATATCCCTTTTCTTGATGGCATTCATCCTCTGATGAAGGCCATTAATGCGCTCATCAGGAACACCCTTTTTGTATTTTACAATAACCTCGCCCTTAACATAATTAGGACCTTTAAGGCCGTCCGAACTGTTTAATGGGTTTGAAGAAATACTGTTAGAGCTGCCTGAAATTCCTGAAACAAAGGAGAATAAAAGAGTGAGGCCGATTATCTTAAATGATTTCATTTGTTTCTTAACCTTGCCTTTATGTCCTTATAATTAAGGTCGTTTTTCTAAACAATACTATCATAATATATTCTTAATTATTGCACAATAACTTTTTTATTCCTCCTCCTTTTCTACTATCTCAAGGTCAAGCTTTCATTGCTATATTTAACAATCGGCGAGAGAAAAAACTCTATTATCCTTCTTTTGCCTGTCTTTATTTCAGCTATCACCGTCATCCCCGGCGAAACAGAGGCATCCCTGCCGTCAACAATCATGCTTAACTTTTCCAATGATACCTTCATCTTATACACAGGCCCAAGCTTTTCATCATCAAAGGCATCCGGGCTTACTGACAGCACCTTCCCTTTAATCGTTCCATACTTCTGAAATGGGAAGGTGTCAAACTTAACCTCTGCCTCCTGACCCACCTTTACAAATCCTATGTCTTTATTTAATACAGTTGCCTCTATGATAAGAGGAGTTCCCTCTGGAACAATTGTTACAATAGGCTGGGCAGGTGTTACAATACCGCCAATGGTATATGTGGACAATCCGTGAACAGCCCCGTCTACAGGAGATGTTAGCCTCTCAAATTCGTATCTCTTTCTTGCCTTTACTGTCTCTCCTTCCATAGCAGCAATGCTCTTCTCCCTTTCAACAATCTCGCCAAGTATCCCTTTCTCCCTTTCCATCTTAAGGGCGTCAAGATTTTTCTTTGCCTCCTCAAGGCCATCCCTTCCCTGTTCTATAACCTTCTTCTGAGCCTCTAAATCCTGCTCAGTTGAATAGAGTTCCTTCTGTTTGTCAAGCAGCTCCATCTTTGCGAGGATGCCCTGTTCATAAAGGGTTTTATATGCAGCCTCCTGCTCTTTTATAATTGTGTATGTCTTTTCAAGCTTTGTCAAAAGGGCGCCTGCTGCATGGAGGGCATTCTCTTTTTGAGCGATGACAAGCTTTAATGCATCTTCTCTTGCCTTATATTCTGACTGCCGGGCATTTTTTAACTGTTTTTGAAGCTGCAGTATTTCGGTTTTAGGCGATAGGCTATGGGCTATAGGCGAGAGGTTATCACCTTTGGCCTCGTCTTTATTGCCTATGGCCTCTTGCCTATAGCCTGTATTTTTTCCATTTAACTCCTCCAGCAACCGCTCTTTATCGCTTTTGTGGATTGAGAGCGTCTTTGCTGCGCTTTCCACATCAGCCTCTTTGATTGTCGGGTCAAGCTCTATAAGAAGCTGCCCCTCCTTTACCCTCTCCCCCTCTTTAACATGGATTGCCCTTATTACACCTGTCTCTATCGGCTGTATAACCTTTATCTTGCCGTCAGGAATTACCCTTCCCTGCGCCATTGCCACTTCATCCACATGACCAAGATAAGACCAGAGAAAGGCCAAAACCACAATCAAAAGGATTATCCATATCAATGCCCTTGATAAAGGAGAGTGAGGCGTCTCCTCTATCTCAAGTACTGGGGGAAGAAATTCGTATTCAAGATTGTCGGTCTTAAAAAAGTCTTTAAACCATTTAACCATTTTAATATACCTCAAAATAGGCTATAGGCACGAGGCAATAGGCTATAGGTTATAGGCTATGGGCTATAGGGTTATTTCCTTTCACCTTCCACCCATTGCCTTTTGCCTTTCCTCAGCCCCACACCTTTACCTTCTACTATTTTATATTTATAGACTGCAAAAGTCTAAGGCTGTTTTTACCTTTTGCCTTTCGCCTATAGCCTATCGCCTGTAGTTATTGCCTCTCCTGCTGGCTATACAGATAATGATATAGCCCCTTTCTGGTAATCAATTCATCATGGCTTCCAAATTCCACAATAGCGCCCCTGTCAATTACTATCATCCTATTCGCATCCCTTAATGTAGAGAGCCTGTGGGCTATTATGATTACTGTTCTCCCCTGGCATATCTTGCTTAGATTCCTCTGTATTATCCTTTCTGATTCATAATCAAGCGCAGATGTAGCCTCATCAAATATCAATAATCTGGGATTCATTAGAAGCGCCCTTGCTATGGCAACCCTCTGTCTCTGGCCGCCTGACAGGGCTGTCCCTTTTTCACCAACCATGGTATCATATCCTTCAGGCAGTTCAAGGATAAACTCATGCGCCCCTGCCAAATGTGCAACCCTTACTATATCAGCCATATTTGCAGAAGGATAGTGTATAGCAATATTATCTCTCACGCTCCCGTTAAAAAGAAAATTCTCCTGAAGCACCACGCCTATCTGCCTCCTCAGCCATGCAGGGTCTGCAAGGGAGATATCAACGCCGTCTATAAGTATCCTGCCAGACTCAGGTATATAGAGCCTCTGAATAAGCTTTGCCAGTGTGCTTTTTCCTGAGCCGCTCCTTCCCACAACTCCGACGGTCATGCCAGGTTGTATATCAAATGAAACATTTCTTAATATCTCAGGCCCGTCTACCCTGTATCTGAACCTCACACCCTCAAGCCTCACATTGCCTTTTATAGACGGAAGCCTTGCCTTTGTCGGGTTCATGGCAGGCTCTGGTTTTGTATTTAATATATCGCCGAGCCTCTTTATGGAAAGCCCTGCCTGCTGGAACTCCTGCCACATCTGGACAAGCCTTAATACAGGCTCGCTCACCCTCTGCGAAAGCATCTGAAAGGCTATTAACTGCCCTACTGTCAGCTTCCCATCCATCACAAGATGCGCGCCGAACCACAGGATTAACAGATAGGATGCCCTGTTTATAAACTGGCCTATTGCGCCTGCCATTCCTGATAATTGATAGGTCTTAAAGCTTGCCCTTATATAGCCTGAAAGAAGTCCCTCCCATTTCTTTTGCGCCTCTGGATCCAATGCAAAGGATTTTACAGTCTGCACCCCTGAAACAGCCTCAACAAGATAAGACTGTGCATCTGCCCCTCTGTTGAATCTCTCATCAAGCCTGTGCCTGAGCATAGGTGTTACAATGGCAGAGAGCCCTGCAAAAAAGGGCAATGCAGCTAAAGCAACTAATGTTAGTGTAGTGCTGTAAATAAACATGACTGCAATAAAAACCACCATGAACATAACATCAAGCACAGATGTAAGCGGCGCGCCAGTAAGAAACTGCCTTATATTCTCAAGCTCCCTGACCCTTGCAACAGTATCTCCAACCCTCCTCACCTCAAAATATCTGAGCGGCAGGGCAAGAAGGTGTTTAAACAGCCTTGTGCCGAGTGTAACATCTATCTTGCTTGTGGTATGGGTAAATACATAAGTTCGCAGCATGTTTAATGTTGACTCAAATATGGCTATGGCAAGAAGCCCTATTGCAAGCACATCAAGTGTAGTCAATCCCCTGTGAACAAGGACTTTATCAATAACAACCTGTGTAAAGATAGGTGTGATAAGCCCGAATATCTGCAAGACCAAAGATGCAATCAACACCTCTGAAAGCGGCTTCCTGTATCTCCATACAGCAGGTATAAACCACTTTAACCCAAAGACCTCCTCTGATTTCAGAAAACCAAGCCCTCTTTGGGATAAAAGTATTATCTTGCCCTTTTGCTTCTTGCTAACTACTGATTGTTGAGGGCTGATAGCAGCTTGCCCATCATTCTCCCTCTCCCCTTGCGGGAGAGGCTCTTTCTGTTTCCCTCTCCCCTCTGGGGAGAGGGAAGGGTGAGGGG
>JACPZJ010000081.1 GCA_016195585.1 Nitrospirota bacterium
AGGATAGCACAGTATTAGCAACCTTTAGGTTGCGCTACATCGAATCGCAGGCTAAAGCCTGCGGCTACCAAAGAAATGTCAGAAGAGGTTAGAAGAATGAATGTCCTTATTATCGGCAGCGGCGGGAGGGAACATGCGCTGGTGTGGAAGATACTCCAGAGCAAGAAGGTAAAAAAGCTCTACTGTGCGCCGGGCAATGCTGGTATTGCACAAGAGGCAGAGTGTGTAAATATACAACCTGAGAATATAAACGGCCTGCTTTCCTTTGCAAAAGAAAAAAAGATAAACCTTACAGTTGTTGGGCCTGAACTGCCATTATCACTGGGTATTGTAGATAAATTTGAAGAGGAAGGGCTAAGGGCCTTTGGGCCGACTGCCTCTGCAGCAAGGCTTGAGTACAGCAAGGCCTTTGCAAAGGAGATGATGGCTAAATGCAATATCCCGACTGCTGCTTTTAAAACCTTTACATCCTCACATGAAGCGAAGGAGTATATTAAAGAGAAAAGCGCTCCTTTGGTAATCAAGGCAGACGGCCTTGCTGCCGGCAAAGGCGTTGTTGTTGCAGAGTCAGTTGATGAGGCAATTAATGCAATTGTGGATATGATGGATAAAAAAAACTTTGGAGAGGCAGGAAAAAAGGTTGTAATTGAAGATTGTTTAAAAGGTGAAGAGGCGTCTTTTATGGTTTTTACTGACGGAACCACTATTGTCCCAATGGTCAGCGCACAGGACCACAAAAGGGTGTTTGATAATGATAAAGGCCCGAATACAGGCGGAATGGGCGCATATTCTCCAGCGCCTGTTGTTACAGATGCCCTTGCTGATAGGGTAATTAAAGAGGTCTTTAAGCCACTGCTCTCTGGCCTTAAAAAAGATGGTATAATTTATAAGGGTGTTTTGTATGCAGGATTGATGATTAATGATAATCAACTGAATGTGCTTGAATTCAACTGCCGTTTTGGGGACCCAGAGGCTCAGCCTATACTTTTCAGGCTGAAAAGTGATATTATAGATATAATGGAGGCAATAATAGATAATAGATTATCTGATATTAATGTTGAATGGAAACAGGAGGCATCTGTTTGTGTTGTGATTGCATCAAAGGGTTATCCGGGAAATCATGAAAAAGGAAGGGTGATTGAAGGGCTTGATGAAGCAGAAGAGATAAAAGGTGTTAAGGTATTTCATGCAGGCACAGCAAAGAAGGATAATAATATAGTTACTACTGGCGGCAGGGTGCTTGGCGTTACTGCATTAGGCGCTGATATTAAAGAGGCTGTAGAAAATGCTTATAAGGCAGTAGAGAAGATTAAATTTGAAGGCATGCATTATAGAAGGGACATTGCATCTAAGGCATTATCTTTGGTTATATAATTTTATTCCTTCTCCCCTTGCGAAAGAGGGTGGGGTGAGAGGTAAATTTATTCTGATAAGGAGAAAAGGATGAAAATAGGGGATAAGCCGCTTGTAGGGATTGTAATGGGCAGTAAATCTGATAAAGAAATAATGGAAGAGGCCGCAAAGGTATTAAAGGAGTTTGGGATCCCTTATGAGATGACGGTTGCCTCTGCCCACCGCTCTCCAAAGAGGACTGCTGAATATGCAAGCAGCGCAATAGAGAGGGGGATTGAGGTTATTATTGCAGGCGCAGGAAGCGCTGCGCACTTAGCAGGCGTGATTGCATCCGAGACAATATTGCCAGTGATAGGTGTGCCGATTGATTCATCGCCGTTAAATGGATTAGATTCTCTGCTCTCAACTGTGCAGATGCCGGGAGGCATTCCTGTTGCAACAATGGCCATAGGCAAGGCAGGTTCAAAGAATGCAGGGATATTTGCCGCACAGATACTGGGGTTAAAATATCCTGAGATTTTGGAAAAACTGACTCATTACAGAAAGAAACTCGCAGATGATGTGGCAAAGGCAGCCAAAGAGCTTTAGATAAAATGGCAAGGATTATAAAGGTTGACCCAAAAAAATCTGATGTTAAAAGAATAAAAGATGCAGCAGAGGCATTAAAGAAAGGGGGGATTGTTGCCTTTCCAACTGATACATTCTACGGTCTTGGCGCTGATGCAGCAAATGATGAGGCTGTAAAAAGGATATATGCAATAAAGGAAAGGGACTATGATAATTATCTTTCATGCATCATCAGCAGTTTCTCAATATCTTCTTGGAAGAGGCAATAAGGTAGGCATAAGAATCCCCGGCAATTCCCTTACACTCCTTTTTCTTAAGGCAGCAGATCGTCCTGTTACAGCGACAAGCGCAAATATTTCAGGAGAACCAAGCCCGGCAGACCCGGTAGAAATAAAAGAGAATTTGTGTAAAAAAATTGATATAATATTGGACGCTGGCAAGACAACGGGAATAAAGGAATCAACAGTAATAGATATTACAGAGAATCCTCCAATCTGCATCAGAGAGGGCATGATAACAATTAAGGAGATTGAGAATTATTTGGGCATAAAATTACAACGAGGCGCAATATGAAATCCTTTTTTGACAACTTAAGATTAAGGACAAAACTCTTGATTATGATGCTTTTTTTATCCCTTCTTTCACTTGCTATATTATTCATTATATATTCCTATGGTGAACGGATGTTAATAAAAGAGGTAGAAGAACATACCAATGACCTTACAACAGCTATTAAAATGAGCGTTGAGGAGCTTACATCTGATGAACAGACAAATGAGGCAAGGCTAAGGGATTATGTCCAACAGTTGAACCAGAAGGGCGTCAATGAAATATCTATCATAAGCAATGAAGAAGAGATTATAGCAAGTTCAAACCCAAAGAAGGTAGGCAAAAAGATTGATCCAAAAAGAAAAGATTTATTGATTACTGCGAAACTTGGCGAGGATTTAGGGCCGACTGCAAAACAAAAAACCCAGAATATTCTTATTCCTGTAATTGTTAATAATGAACAGGTAGGTTATGTGCATATTAAAATGGTTCTTGACGATTTTACAAATCTGCTCAAATCCAATAACCTCAAGAGATTGATTGCAACGGTATTTGTATTTACTATTGGAATTGCTGTTTCGCTATTTCTCTCATGGAAATACACTGCGCCGATACATGAGGTTGTAGAAGCTGCTAAAAGTGTTGCAGCAGGCGACCTTTCCAAAAAACTTGAGGTAAAGAGAAACGATGAGATTGGTGAATTAACAAAAAGCTTTAATGAAATGATTGAAAAATTGAGACTGCAAAAGGAACTTGAAGACAGGCTTAATCAAGCAGAAAAGCTCTCTGCACTGGGCCAGTTTGCATCAGGCATTGCGCATGAAATAAGGAATCCTTTAAATTTTATTAATCTGAGTATAGACCATATAAGAAAGAAATTTGTTCCAAAGAATTCTACAGATAAAGAAATGTTCTCAAAATTAATGCTTGAGGTAAAGGATGAAATCAGGAGGTTAAATGACCTGATAAGTAATTTCTTAAACTATGGCAAGCCTATAAAGCTTAATATAAAAGAGGCAGACCTGAAAACAGTTGTTGCTGAAATAACCGCATTGGCAGAGCAGAAGATGCAGATGGACAAAATCAATATTAAAATAGATATACCAAAAGATATTCCACAACTAATTATAGATAAAGACCAAATAAAGATATGCTTTATAAATGTTATCTTAAACTCAATTCAGGCTATGCCAAAAGGAGGCGATTTAACAATAAAGGCAAGACCGAATCATACTGATGGAAACCTCGATATTACCTTTACTGATACTGGTTCAGGCATTGACATCCATGATATGGACAAAATATTTGACCCATATTTTACCACAAAGGACGTTGGCATAGGACTTGGGCTTGCATTAACAAAGAGGATTATAAATGAACATAAGGGAGAGATATTTCTTTTAAGCCGACCGGGTGTCGGCACTACTGTGACAGTCAGGCTGCCTCTTATAAAAGCAGAGGCTGTTGCTATTAATCAATAATGCAAATTAATTAATTTGAGGTTCATTATGGAGCAGGGGAGTATATTAGTTGTTGATGACGAGAAATCACAAAGGGATATATTAGAGACAATTCTTGAAGACGAAGGCTATGATGTGGAGGTATCTTCCAATACCTCTAATGCCCTTGACCTGATAAAGAAAATGGACTTTGACATTGTCCTCACAGATTTGAAAATGCCTGGTTCTGACGGTTTGGACCTTCTTCAAAAAATCATAAATAAGAATAATTTGTCATGCGTAGTAATCATGACTGCCCATGGAACAATAGACACTGCTGTAGAGGCAATGAAAAAAGGCGCCTTTGATTATCTTACAAAGCCCCTTGAAAGGGATGAACTCCTTTTGTGCCTTAAGAGGGCGTTTGAAAAGATAAGGCTTGTAAGAGAGAATATACTCCTTCATCAGCAGTTAGAAGACAGATTCAAGATTGACAACATGATTGGCAGCCACGGAAAGATGCAGGAGGTGTTTAAGATAATTAAAAAGGTTGCAAATTCTAATTCCACTGTTCTTATATGCGGTGAAAGCGGCACAGGAAAGGAGCTTGCAGCAAGGGCAGTACATTATAACAGTCCGCGCAAAGACA
>JACPZJ010000079.1 GCA_016195585.1 Nitrospirota bacterium
AATGTCCTTGCAATGCAGAGGAACTGGATCGGCAGGAGTGCAGGCGCAGAGATAGATTTTAAAATAGCAGGCACAAACGAGAAGATTACTGTCTTTACAACAAGGCAAGATACGCTCTTTGGCGCTACCTTTATGAGCATCTCGCCTGAGCATCCTTTGGTTAAGAAGCTGATTAAGGGAAAGAAGACTGAAAAAGAGGTGATGGCCTTTGTAGAGCGCATTATGCATGAGGATAAAATAATGCGCACAGCAGAGGGGATGGAAAAGGAAGGGATATTTACAGGCGCCTATGCAATAAACCCCATGACTAAAAAAGAGATGCCAATATGGGTTGCAAATTTCGTCCTGATGGAATACGGCACAGGCGCTGTAATGGCAGTGCCCTGTCATGATACACGCGACTTTGCATTTGCAAAAAAGTATAATTTGCCGATGCAGCTTGTGATTCAGAACCCAGAAGGGACGCTTACACTTGATAATATGAAAGATGCCTATGTAGACGAGGGCTATCTAATAAATTCAGGCGAGTTTAATAATATTCCAACATCAGATGCTAAGGAGAGGATTGCAGATTATCTTGAGAAGGAAGGGATAGGAAAGAGGAGTATAAATTACCGCCTGAGGGACTGGGGCATATCAAGGCAACGTTACTGGGGCACGCCCATACCTATAATATATTGCGATAAATGCTGCACAATCCCTGTGCCAGAAAAAGATTTGCCAGTAAAATTACCAAAGGATGTGGCATTTACTGGAAAGGGCGCCTCACCGCTTTTGAGCGCAAAGGGTTTTGTGGATGTAAAGTGCCCAAAGTGTAATGGCAGTGCAAAGCGGGAGACAGATACAATGGATACCTTTGTGGATTCGTCATGGTATTTTCTCCGCTACACATCAGCAAAGGATGATACCCGGCCGTTTGATCCTGAAAAGGTGAAATACTGGATGCCTGTTGACCAGTATATCGGCGGCATTGAGCATGCAGTTATGCATCTTTTATATTCAAGATTTTTTACAAAGGTAATAAGGGATATTGGATTGATAAAGGTTGATGAACCCTTTACAAACCTCCTTACACAGGGTATGGTGTGTAAAGAGACTCTGCGGTGCCCTGAGCATGGGTGGCTATTTCCAGAGGATCTAAAGGATAATAGATGCGCCATTTGCGGAAAAGAGGTTGAGAGGGGCCGTGTTGAGAAGATGTCCAAGTCAAAGAAGAATGTTGTTGACCCTGATAAGCTTATAGATAACTACGGCGCAGATACGGTGAGGCTTTTTTCACTTTTTGCAGCTCCGCCTGAGAAGTACCTTGAATGGAGTGATCAGGGTGTTGATGGCGCTTGGAGGTTTTTAAGCAGGGTCTGGGTTCTTATCCAGAGAAACAGCGAGGCCATCAGGGATACAAAGGGTAAGATAGAAATTTCAGAATTGGATAGCGCAGAGAGGGGGCTATACAGAAAGACGCATCTTACAATAAAAAAGGTTACAGAGGATATAGAAAGGGATTTTCATTTTAATACTGCTATTGCCGCTATGATGGAGCTTGTAAACGCAATTTCTCAATTTGACTTTGGAACACCCCTCACCTTAATCCTCTCCCCAGAGGGGAGAGGAGATATTAAGATTCCCTCTCCCCATGGGGGAGAGGGTAAGGGTGAGGGGGAAAAGAAGGCCAATCAAGCCTCTGTTATGAAGGCTGCCCTTGAGGCATTGATTACCCTTTTATCCCCATTTGCACCCCATATATGCGATGAGCTCTGGTCTGTGCTCGGGAATAAAGGCTCTGTAATGGATATCCCATGGCCGAAATATAATGAAGGCGCAATTAAGACAGAGGATGTGCTTATTGTCATCCAGATAAACGGGAAGTTAAGGGGAAAGATAACCCTTTCAGCAGGCACAGCAGAGGAGGAAGTTAAAAAGGGCGCACTTGAGGATGAACGGATTAAGGAACTAATTGCCGGGAAGGCTATAAGAAAGGTAATAGTAGTGAAGGATAAGCTTGTTAATATTGTGGTATAATTAGACAAATCAAAATGTAAAAATAAATATGAATAAAAGGTCAGATAAAATATTAATTGTGTTTTGGGCTATTCTCTTTCTAATTATTTCTTCCTGCGGCTACCGCTTTGCAGGGAGGGCGAATGAGCTTCCTCCGCATCTAAAGTCTGTTGCTGTCCCTATGTTTGCCAATGCCACCTATGAGCCGCTTTTAGAAACAGTTATTACAAATAAGGTGATTCAGGAGTTTATAGCTGATGGGAGGCTGAGGGTGGTTGATACTGGAAAGGCCGATGCTGTGCTTAAGGGGAGGATAAGCGCCTTTGAGCTTGCGCCATTATCCTTTGACAGAAGCAATAATGTAATGGAGTACAGGGTTGTAATACATTGCGAGGTGGTTTTTGAGGATGTGAAGAATAACAAGATCATCTGGAAGGAGCCTGCGCTTTCACAATCAGCAGATTATAAGGTCTCAGGCGATATTAGCGCAACAAGGGCGGCAAAGGAGAGGGCAATAGATGAGGCGTCAAAGAGGCTTGCCTCAGATTTAGTAGCAAGGTTGTTTGAGGGTTTTTAGATATGAAGCAGTTTTATGATTTGATAGAGGAGCTTAAAAAAGGCGGGCAAACAGCGACGGTATACACCATTATTGGCGCAGAGGGCCTGCTTATCTCAGAGGCAGTGAACAAGATAGTTGAGACTGCCCTCACTGGCGCAGTGAGGGATTTTAATTACAACCTCTTTTACGCAAAGGAGAACAGCATAGATGAGGCGCTGGATGCAGCAAAGACGCTCCCTTTAATGGCTAATAAAAGGGTTGTGATATTAAAGGATGTGGATCAGTATCCTGCGCCAGCGCATGAAAGACTGGCAGGATATCTTAATAATCCATCACCATCAACCAGCCTGATACTTACTGCCAATAAGATAGACCAGCGCACTAAATTCTATAAGGCCGTTGAAAAGGGCAGCAGGGTTATTTTATTCGGAACCCTTTATGAAAATCAGGTCAGGCAGTGGACAAGATACAGGGCAAAATCCTACGGCCTTGAGTTTGCAGAGGATGCAATAAATCTGTTTTTTGAGATTTCCGGCAGCGAACTCGGCATAATTGATAATGAGCTGAAAAAACTTGCCGCTTATATTGAGGGCAAAAAGAAGATTGATGTCTCAGATGTAGAAGGTGTGGTGGGAAGGAGCAGGGTCTATTCGGTCTTTAATCTTATAGATGCAATTGGTGAAAGAAAGGCAGAGCAGGCGCTATTGCTATTAAAAAAGATGCTGAATGATGATGAACATCCGCTTGGGATACTTTTCATGATTGCAAGACAGTTCAGGCTTATGGCAAAGGCAATGGAATTTCATAAGCGCGGCCTTTCAGCAGGCGAGATGTCAAAGAGGCTCGGCCTGCCTGTAAATATCCTTACAAATAACCTTATGAGGCAGATTAAAAATTTTACCCTTGATGAGGTGCTGAAGAAATACAGGTTATTTTATTATGCGGACTCGGAGCTTAAGGGCAGTATAAAATCGCCTGAGATTATACTTGATGACCTGATCCTCAAACTATGCAGCAGGGCAGGTGAAGCCTCTGTATGATAACCTATGCCTTCTTTTTTCTTACAGCAGCCTTTTTGGCAGCCGCTTCACCTTCTGCAGGCGCAGCGCCGAGGCCTTTGGCAAGGCCTTTTACCTTTAAGGTAAGGCGGGATATCTTTCTTGCTGCATTGTTTTTGTGTATAATGCCCTTTGCCACAGCCCTGCCAAAGGCAGAGGCTGCTGATTGCAGAACCTTCTTTGCCTCATCAAGGTTGCTGTCTTCTACGGCTGTTAATGCCTTTTTGGCAAGGGTCTTTAATTCTGACATGACCGCCCTGTTTCTTTCCCTGCGGCGGAGGGCCTGACGGTTTCTTTTAATTGCTGACTTATGTATTGCCAATTTTTCCTCCAGATAGCTAAAAGATTAAAGATTCAAAGGCATTTATTAACATAAAAAGATTATGATTGTCAAGGGGAAAAGCCTGATATGGGTGAAAACAAAAAGATAGCCAAGGCTGCCGGGATTATAGGGCTTGCCACACTAACAAGCCGCATACTCGGCCTTGTAAGGGAGATGATATACACGCACTACCTCGGCGCAGGAAGGATGTCTGATGCCTTCCTTGCTGCCTACCGCATACCAAACCTTCTCCGCGACCTCTTTGCCGAGGGTTCAATGTCCGCTGCCTTTATTCCTGTCTTTACAGATTATCTGACAAATAGGACAAAGGCAGACGCAAGGAAACTTGTAAAGGCAGTATTTACCCTGCTTGCCCTTCTCCTTATTGTTATCTGTACCATTGGGATTATCATAGCGCCCTTAATAGTAAGAATCATCGCCCCGGGTTTTTATGATATCCCTGAGAAATTTTCTGCCACTGTCCTGTTAACAAGGATTATGTTTCCCTTTCTACTATTTATAGGTTTGTCTGCCCTCGCAATGGGTGTGCTTAATTCTCTCAGGTCATTTACAGTGCCCGCCTTTTCACCTGTGATGTTTAACATTGTGATAATTTCATCTGCTGTCTTTGTCTCACCATTCTTTAAGGAGCCGGCAATAGCAGTTTCAATCGGCATTCTCCTCGGTGGATTGTTTCAGCTTATATTTCAGCTTCCAAGCCTTAGAAAGAGGGGGATGATGTTCGGCCTTAGATTTACCCCTTCAGACGATGGCGTAAAGAGGATTGGCAGCCTCCTCCTTCCTGCGATGCTTGGGCAATCAGTGGCGCTCATAAATCTCTTTATTATAACTATCCTTGCGTCATTTCTTGCAGATGGGAGTATATCTTATCTTGCATACAGCAGGGAGCTTGTAAATTTCCCGATGGGTGTTTTTGCCATTGCGCTCTCCACTGCGATACTTCCATCAATGGCAGAGCAGGCAGCAAGGCACAATTACGAAGGCTTAAAAGAAAGCCTCTCCTTTGGCCTGAGGCTTATCTTTTTCATAACTATTCCATCTATGATCGGGCTTATCCTTCTTCGTATACCAATTATAAGCCTCATCTTCCAGCACGGCAAATTTGAGTATATTGCAACTATCGGCACAGCAGATGCCCTTATATATTATTCCATCGGCCTCTGGGCATTTGCAGGGGTAAGGATCGTTGTCTCTGCCTTTTATTCCTTAAATGACACAAAGACACCTGTTAAGATAGCTGCTATTTCAGTGGCTATAAATATTGTATTAAGCATTATCCTGATGTTCCCGATGAAACACAGGGGACTTGCCCTTGCTACATCCATTGCATCTATTGTAAATTTTTCTGCTCTTCTCTATCTTCTAAGAGGCAGGCTTGGAAATATAGAAGGCAGGAGGATATTGAGGTCTTTGGCAAATACTATAATTGCATCATTAATAATTATTGGCATTGCATGGTATGTAGCAGGCATGGGAATATGGGCGACAAAGGGATTCATAATGGATAAGATACTGATATTGGGCGGGACTATAATCTTTGGTGTCTTTCTATACGCCCTTGCGCATCTTATTCTTAAAAGTGAAGAGCTGTTGTTTTTTATTGATATGGTAAAGGAACGGTTCAGGCTGTAAAGCTGAGAAGCTGATGGAGGAGGAAAGGATGTTTCTAAAAACCCTAATAGTTGGCGACCTTGCAGTAAACTGTTATATCATTGCAGATGAGAATAAAGAGGCGGCAGTAATAGACCCCGGAGATAATAGTGGTGATATACTCCAAATAATTAAGGAGAATAATCTTCATCTGAGATACATTATAAATACCCATACCCATTTTGACCATATAGGCGCTATTGCAGAGATAAAAAAGGCAACAGGCGCCGATTTTTTGATACATGAAGGGGAGATGCATGTTTTAAAAACACTCCCATCACAGAGGTTTATCTTTGGTGTTGATATTGACTCGCCGCCCCCGCCGGACAGGTTTTTAAATGACAATGACAAGATTCAGCTCGGAGGCATTATTCTAAAAATACTTTACACACCGGGCCACTCACCGGGCGGCATCTGCATCCATGCTGATGGTATGGTATTCACAGGGGATACACTTTTCGCAGGCTCTATTGGAAGGACAGACCTTCCGGGTGGGGACTACAATGCCCTCATAACCGCCATTAAAGAAAAACTCCTCCCGCTTGGAGACAATACAATCGTCCTTCCGGGCCACGGGCCAAAGAGCACCATAAAAGATGAAAGGAAATATAATCCTTTTCTGGCATAATATCAGATTTTACATTGCCACCCTGATTACTGTCTTTACATTGCCGCGAACATTGAAGTCGCCTATGACCTCAAGGGCCTTTGGCTTGAGCGTAGATTTTAGATCATCAAAGATTTTATTGGCTGCTGCCTCATGTGAAATGTGTTTATCCCTGAAGCTGTTCAGATACAGCTTTAATGATTTTAGCTCCACAATATATTTTTTAGGGATATAGTTTATCTTTATTACTGCAAAGTCAGGGTAGCCTGAGCGCGGACAGAGGCATGTAAACTCAGGAAAGCTTATTTCAATATTATAGTCCCTGTCTGGATATGGATTTTCCCATATCTCAAGCCTCACCCCTTTTATAGCCTTCTCGCCGTATTTCATGGTTAGATTATAGCATTGTTTTGAGGCAGTAACAAGCAAGTATGTAGAAAATATAATTGGTTTTATAAAAGAAAATAATTTTAAGATGGCCAATTTTAAGATGTATAAAAAACTGGATAAACAGACCTTATGTGAAGAGCAATGATGACTGGGTATATGAAAGGCTGGATGAGATAGATCGTTTTGAGGAATTTATTAACGAGACCGTTGCAGTTATCAATCAAAAAGCCTCAATGCGGCAGCTAAGCCGTGCCCCGAAGGGGCATCGGTCTTGAGTTCCTTGTTCTCCCGACGCGAAGCGGCGGGAAGGAACTCACGGCTTAGCTGCCGCATTCTCACGGACGCGAAGCGGAGGGGAGAACGCAGAGCTAACCTGCGAGCTACGAGGCGCGAAGCGCCGACGTAGCGAGTCAGGTTGAGCG
>JACPZJ010000088.1 GCA_016195585.1 Nitrospirota bacterium
TAATTGCATTAATAATGATACGGCCTTTATTCTTCATACTTTTACTGCACACCTCAAGTATAGTTTTGAGCCTGCCGCTGCTTCCGCCAATAAATACTGCATCAGGCTCTGTTAATCCCTTCAGGCAGTCAGGCGCCTCGCCTTCAATAACCTCAATATTCTTCATTGAAATTTTTTTTATATTCTCATTTATCTGCTTAATCCTATCATGTTTCTTCTCTATTGCATAAACCTTGCCCATTTTTGCAAGCCTTCCTGCTTCAATGGCGATTGAACCAGAACCAGAGCCAATGTCCCAAATAACACTATTCTCTCTTATTCTCATTTTTGATAGGCTGATAGCCCTTATCTCCTCTTTTGTAATCATCCCTGCTGAATGTATAAAGGAGTCATCTGGAAACCCAAAAATGGCATTTATCTGAAAGCCTTTTTCCCCACCCTCCCCCTTGCCCCCTCCCGTCAAGGGAGTGGGTAGAATGAGTATCATAATGTTAAGCGGTGAAAAGGTCTTCTGCCTTACCTCATTCAAAGAGCAGGTTGTTATCTTCTCCATAGAAGAGCCGATGTCTTCACAGATGTAGGCATTAAAATCAGCAAGGCCGTCCTTTAACAATGCCTCTGCTATCTTCTTAGGCTCATCACCAGTACTTGTGAATACGCCGATCTTATTATTATGCCTTGCAACCTCAACTATCCCTTCTATATCTCTGCCGTGGCTGCTTACAATTACTGCATCATGCCATGGCTCTTTTATCTTAGCAAATGCCCACTGCATGGAGCTGATATTTGGTATTATCTCTATATCATCTTTTTTTAGATTTTTTATAAGATAATCTGCAATGCCGTAAAAATTAGGGTCTCCTGAGGCTAAAACAGTGATTTTCTTGTTTCTGTTTTCCTTGATATGCTGAACAACCTCTTTTAGATTAGACTTAATTACAAACCGCTCACCTTTGAAATCAGAAAAATAAGATAGATGTCTCTCCCCGCCAAAGAGTATATCAGAGTTTTTAATAATCTCTAATGCCTTATTTAAAAGGTCATCTTTACCATTAATACCTATGCCTATTATATGTATCCATTCCATATTTATATTGTCATTGCGAGCGAAGCAATCAATCTAATACTCGTAATGAGTAATGAGTGATGGGTAATGAGTTAAAAACTCATCACGCATTACGCATTACGGATTACTTATTACCATTTAGAATTGCCTCGTCGCTATTTTTCTTCACAATAGCGCCTCGTTTAAATCTATTGTCCCATCGGTATATTAGGCGCTGGCATTGAGGCGCTGACAGTAAAAAGCCTGAACCTTTCAAGATTGTATGTCTTTGAGAAACCCTGCGACTTAACTGTATAAGGAAACCTGACAGTAAGTTTTTTTGTCTCAACCTTCATACCTGCCATGCCGACAATAGAGCCTGCAACTGTCTTTTCTTCTGTATCCTCTATGCTGGTAACTATCTCTTCAGGGTTAACAATAACCCCTCTCTCCTTTGCCTTCTTTAATATCGCTGCCTTTATCATTTCCTCATTTGGCGCGCCCATCTGTATTACGCCTTCAACATCTTTTTTAAAACCCTCTGATGTCATAAATCTGTTAAAATGTGCATAAGAGAAAAAACCTATTACACCAACAATCACTAAGATTATTACTGTCTTCATTTAAGCCCCCTATTTCACATCCGCCATAACAGACCCATTTGACGATAAAATAATGCACCTTATCTCAATATCTCTTTTTAATAATCCTCTTATCTTCTCTATCACCCTCTTGCCTACTAACTCAAAAAACCTTTTATCACCTTTCTCTTCAAAGAAATCAGAAATCTGCCTTGCAGTGTTGCTCTGTTTTATGCCTTCACAGATTTTATTATCATATCCCCATTCTTCTGCCCATTCTGCGATATGTGAAAGGTTAAGCGTAGAGTCCCTGACATGGGTCTTGAAATTTCCATCTGCAATCTTTGCCATCTTTCCGAGCTGGCCAACAACATTTATCTTTTTAATTCCTTTTTTAACCGCTGTCTCAAAGGCAAAACCTGCGTAATCACCCATCTGAACAAAGGCCTCTTCTTTTAAGCCCAATATCTGCTCTGCATATTTCTCGCTGTTCCTGCCGGGTGTAAAGACAATTTCATTTAATCCTGCTGTAATTGCCATATTAATGCCAAGGCTGATTGTCTCTGTATAGGCATCAACAGACATTGGCTCAACTATGCCAGTTGTACCGAGTATGGATATACCGCCTATAATGCCAAGTCTGCTATTCAATGTCTTTTTCGCAAGCTCTTTGCCTTTTGGAACAGAAATAGTAATTTCCAAAGTCCCCAGCCTCCAGCCTCCAGCCTCTTCTTTTATCGCTTCTTCAACTGCCTCTCTTATCATCATCATTGGCACAGGATTTATTGCAGGCTCGCCTACTGGTACAGGAAGGCCCGGCTTGGTTACAACACCGACACCTTTACCGCCCTTTATTATGATTTGGGGCATAGGGCATGGGGCATGGGGCAAGTTTATTTCCTTCTCCGACCCCTGACCCCTGACCCTTGACCCTATCATTGCAGCTTCTGCTGCAATCTCTGCACCATTTGTTATATCAGGGTCATCGCCTGCATCCTTGATTATAGTAACCTTTGCTACCAGTTTGGAGTTTTGAGTTATGAGTTGAGAGTGATGGACTTTAAATCTTACCTTGCTTCCATCAGGAAAGGGAATCTCAACAAAGGCCGGAGCTTTTTGACCCTTAACCCCTGACCCTTGACCCTTTAGCAGCAGTATCACCGCTGCCTTTGCTGCTGCTGCTGCACAGGCGCCAGTGGTATACCCCTTGCGAAGCGGCCTATTTAATCCCTTTTTCATTCTTCTTCTTTTTTCTTATCTTCCTCGCCTTTCTTACCCGAAATCCTGTACTCTTCACTTGCCCATTTACCAAGGTCAATAAGCTTGCACCGTTCAGAGCAGAAAGGATGAAATTCGTTTCCTTCCCACTCAGTCTCTTTTTTGCAGATTGGACATTTGACCTTCATAGGGTATATTGCAGGGACGAGGCGATGCCTCAGATTTCAATGTAATTATACCAAGCCTTCTTCTCTTTGCAGGCCTTTATTGAAATATGCCACAAATCCGCCGAGAAATAACCAGAAGATAAAGGCAACAGTAAAAGAGGCAATCCTGAATACAGTAATAAGGTCATCTGGCACAAGACTGTATTTAATACCAGAAGGAGAACCAAATATAAAAGGGATGCTGATTACTACAAGAGAAATCAATGCTGCTGCACCAATAAGTAAAAACCACCATAGCTGCCTGTTTTCTACCTCTGCAATTGTCTCAACACCAGGTGGATTTGGCGGAAGTCCCAGGCCGGGCAAAAGATTTACAAAAAGAAAACCAAGAAACCCAAGGATTAGTCCTTTTTTAATCCCTTTATTTCTGAAATAAAGATACACAATGCTAAGAATTATACCAGAGGCAGCGCCAAGTGTTGTTGTGCCAACCATTGTAAGGAGCAGCCTCTTATAAAACGGCATCTCCTCACCCTCTCCATGTTCATGGCTTGCACCACCATCCTTAATTACAGTAACTGAATTTTCAAATTTCTCTGCCTTCAGGATAAGCGGGGTAATAATCGTCAGCGTCAAAATCCCAAGGATAATACCTGCTATTAAGCCAGCAATGACACCGTTTAAAATAGAATCTTTCATAATATTTTCCCCTCACCCTACCCTCTCCC
>JACPZJ010000077.1 GCA_016195585.1 Nitrospirota bacterium
CCCCCTCCCTTGATGGGAGGGGGCGAGGGGGAGGGTGATATTGTCGTTATTATTATGAGACCCTTTGTCAAACCCTTCCCTCTCTGTTTCTAAAAAGCCCTTTGTCAGCTTAGCAACCTCTTTGTAAAATGGATGAAAGGCAAATCTGCCTAAGTCATCTAAAAAACCAAAGACCCATTTGTTGATATGATTGGAAAAGAATTCCTTTTGAAAATTACCCCATTCAGCAGCAGCTTTTTCATCTTTATCCTGCCTTGCTGCTGATTCTTTATCTGATAGATATGCCATGAATTCCAATTCCATTCCCAAATGGTCAGGGAATGTCTTGCAGTCCTCTTTAATAATCAAACCGCATCTCTTGTAGAATTCCTCTGTCTTCCATGCAGGCTCCTGATTAAGCAAGCTTTTTAAGCGGACTGATTCATAAGGCGGCAAGCCGCCCGGGACAATGAAGAGGGCAGCATATTCCTGAGATAGCTCATCTAATAATGTTTCTTGTAATTTGTCGCTAAGAATACTATTGAAGTCTGAACCGAGTTCATTAAGGGATTCAATTACTTCTTTGGATTTAAGGATGGCAAGTAATTCAGGCGAGGTCTCTTTCAGATACAACATGGCAAGGAGGTGGTATACAGTGCTTCTGCCTTTGGCTGCTAATGCTAAATCCAGATCCAAAACCTTGTTTAACATACGCCACCCCCTGCTGATTCTTTGCAGCAGTTCTTTACCAAATAGCAGTTACAGCCTATTTTTAGGTTAGCATTTTAATTTTTTTTTAGACCCTCTAATCCTCTTGGAATCAATATCTAATTTTTTAATATCCTTTCTTAATTCTTTCAAACACTTTAACAAAGGCAGATAAAAGTTTTCACGGGATAAGGAATAGTAGACCCATAGTCCATCCCTCTTTGCCTTTACAAGGCCGGCATTCTTAAGATAGGCAAGATGCCTTGACACCTTTGACTGTCCCATCTTAAGAGCATCCGTAATATTGCAGACACATAGGTCGCCATCGTGCAAAAGATTCAGTATCCTCAGCCTTGTTTCATCTGACAGCGCCTTGTATATCTTTGTAATATCTTCCATATGCCATATATCTGCTTATGCGTATATATAGATGAATTTTATGCGATTGTCAAGAAAAATTTTGTTTCAGACAAGAAAATCATTTTTCTTTCAATTTCCGATTAGGAGCGTTTTTTCTCTTGACAACAGGAGGCCAAATGAATTTGACTTCTTTTCTCATCTCTCTCATCGTTCAGTTGGCCTAACTGTATAATAAGCGTTTTGTAATGCCATACAAAACCCTGAGCTATGATAACGCCAAAAATTATTTTACCCCAAAATCAACCTTTGTCGCCTCTTTTGCTGACTCTGGCGCCTTGAAATAAGCAGCCTCAGCAAAGTTAAACATAGAGGCGATTATATTTGACGGGAAGCGCCTCCTCATCTGATTGTACTCCATAACCTTGTCATTATATCTCTTGCGCTCAACTGCAATACGGTTTTCTGTTCCTGCAAGCTCATCCATAAGTTTTGAAAAGGACTGGTCTGCCTTAAGATTTGGATACCGCTCAACTATCAATAGAAGCCTTCCAAGTGCAGAGGTCATTTCATTTGCCGCTGTTATCTTGTCGCCAATGCTCTGAGCGCCTGCAAGTTTTGCCCTTGCACTGGCAATATTTTCAAATATCTCCTTTTCATGTTTTGCATATCCTTTAACAGTGTTTACAAGGTTTGGGATTAAATCGCTTCTCCTCTGCAGTTGGTTTTCTACCTGCGCCCATGCATTCTTAATCCCTTCATCCATATTTACAAAACTATTGTAATAGCCAAACAGCCATCCCCCAAATAAAATAAAAAGAAGAGCCAATGCTATCAATATTATGCCTGCCTTTTTCATCCTCTAAACCTCCTTTTTTTTAGATGATTACACGGATTATCACCAATCACCGCTTGCCCCGCCTCCACCGCTGCTTCCGCCGCTAAATCCACCAAAGCCGCCGCCAGAATCACTGGACCAACCTCCCCCTCCAAACCCGCCGCTGCCTGAACCCCAGAAGGTGTTATTCCTGTATCTTCTCCCCCCAACCTTTCCCTTTCCCCTGATAATTTGCATTATCATACTTACAAGGGTAGCTAAAACAAAAACAATAATAATGATAATTTCTATTGGAAAACCTCCCCCGCCTCTTTTTTGCTTTTTAGCAGCAGGGGCAGCGCCTTCAATAGCCTCGGATAAAAGGAGCAGTCCTTTATATAATCCTTCACCGTATCTTTGGCTCTTAAAATATGGGGCTATGCCGTTCCTTATTATCTCACCTGCCCTGCCATCAGGCACCTTCTCCTCAAGGCCGTATCCCACCTCTATTTTTATCTTTCTATCCTTCATTGATGCAAGGATGAGAATGCCATTATCCTTGCCCTTTTTGCCTATACCCCACTCCTCAAAGAGTTTTACAGCAGCCTCCTCAATGTCTGCAAATCCAAACTCCTTAATTGATTGGATGGTTACAATAGCTATCTCAGCCTTTCCCTCTTTAGCAAGCCTCTCTGCAAATACAGTCATCTTGCCTTTTGAATCAGCATCTATCACCCCTGCAAGGTCATTTACATACCCTGTTGGCGCAGGAAATATCTTCTTTGCTGCATCTGCCTCTGCAAACAAAAAAAGAGAAAGGATTATAGAGACTAAAATCTTCATAGCCTTCCTTCTACCTTCAGCAAATCAATCTTTTCGGATATATCATTAAGGGAGTTAAGGTAATCAGAAATTAATGTAGAAAGTTTCTCAATAGACGCCTCCCTTCCTCCCTTCTTCATTGCCCATGCATCAAGCAAGGGCTTATCCGCCGCATTAAGCGTCTTACAGCAGGCCATTATAATTGCCTCGTTTCCATCTGGTATTTCCTGCACTGTGAGCCTTAGAATATTCTTTAGAGGAAATATAATGTTTGAGATTGCATTGATTACAAGCGCCTCCATCCTCTTCTTATCCCCTTCCACCTCAATAAAAGAGCTTCGCATCCTTACCAACAGCCCCTAATTCTATAGGAAATACATCAATGGAGGATTTTATATAATCAGGGCTAAGGATAAGCGGGGCAACAAATCCTGCCTCGCGGCTTTTTTTATAAATCTCTGCGAGACCCTTTAGCGCCTCTGTATTTATATTCTTTAACAATATGAGCGTGTTCAGGTTTGACCTGCCGGGGATATAGCCCTTCCCTGCTGCGCTGCCGTATAAATAAAAGGAGACCAGATTTTCACCGCAGAGGGCTGTTACATCCTTTGCAAGCCCCTGCAAGGCATCATGTGTTTTTTTGTCAATATGACTAATCGCCTGCATAAGAACCTCCTTTTCCTATCTTGAAGGTATCTTATCAGAAAAGGAGATAGGCAACAAGTGCATTACAAATCCATCTGGTTATTCAATGCCTTAAGGGGCTGTCACAGCAAAGTCAATATATCATGTTAACTGCAAGATAAAGATGTCAGGGTTGCATGGAAATCATTTCATAAGATTTGTTAGTTATACAGTCTCTTTTTCTTAACCGTTCTGATTTATTTTGCTGTGCATTGTCAA
>JACPZJ010000078.1 GCA_016195585.1 Nitrospirota bacterium
CAAGAGTATTTTTACAATTAGCAGGAGAGAAAGAAAGAGGATGTTTCTTTTATTAATAAAATTTAACAACATTTTGCCTTGCTCCAATTTGGATAAGGTTATCTCTGGTCGTAACCCTATAGTTTCTCTTACAATTGCAGTCATAAAAAGTATATTCCCCTTGTAAAAAAAGGTCAATACAAAATCACATTCTGTCAAGCCAATTTAGAAATGTCCTGTTTTGTTGACACCAAAGAGGCTTTTTGCTAACATCAATAAAGAAAATTGAAGGACAGATATATTTATTTAAAGGTGATGACCTAAAGAGGAGGCAGCATGGCGGTTCTTATAGAAGCCATATCTGTTGTAATTCGCAGAGTTGCGATTGAAAGAAATTATCCCGGTGCTTGGGGAGCGTTTGTCCGCGACGTTCCAAACCAAACCCTCTGTGCGGATAGAGATATAGCGCGAGTCGGTTTTATGTCGCCATCCGATGTTGGAGCTTATGTTATGTATCTTGAGGGATTAGGGTTAAAATATAAGGAGAATGGCAAGGCTAAAGACTTAGTAGTTGTAGATCAACAGCAAGGGCCTTTAGTGGATTGTGATTGGGTTGAGTATGGTTACATGAATATAGACGATAAATCTGAAAATAGAGTTGCAGTATGCCGCTTGTGTGGAAGCACCGAAAGCGCATTAATTACACCAGATGTCTGGAAATATGAGGGCTCGTTAAGCCATTCACGCGTATTTGTTCCTTCGGGCGACAAAAGTGAAATTATAAGGTTTCTTCGCAGCGAAGGCAACACACAGGTGAAGAAGTTTATATAGGCAAAATCAGATCTGCCTATATACCGCAGAAAGCTACATTAACGGCAAAGATATATAAGAGTGTTGGCGCAAAGGGACATATCCTTCATAGAGATTGGGAAGGCAACATTATAAATGTAGCCCCTGCAACAGATTGCAATATTCTAAATATTCAATACGATATATCCAACAAAATGGCTGAGGTTACCTTGACAACTAAGGATTTCACCAGTGTCGTGAAGCAGCAATGGCGGTATTACAAGGAAAAGAATGACTGGATTTGGATATTCAATGGCCAAGAAAGGGAAATAGAGATACAATCATGTATGTCATTTGGCAAAGAGAAAAAAGACCATAATGAAAACAATCTGAAATAATTTCAAAAAATAAGAAAAGGGTCTGGTCTGGTTGGTTTAACAAAGTCAAGCCCCTACCTGCAAATCACAACAATCCGCAATCCCTTTATATTAAGCTCTGCATGAGCCTTATAAACAGCCTCATCATTGCAGCAAATTAGTATAATCCTAATTGTATAGCATGGTATTGTCAAGGTTTTTTATAATTAACCTCATTAGAAAGCCCTGTCCAGTATAACCAAAATGAGTTAAAAGGGGTCTGCTCTTTCTAATTGGGTTTGTTTAACAGAAATGAAGATAAGACAGTGGATTTTAAAAAGCTATTCTAAGGTAAAGATATGTTTCTGTTTTATTTCCAAGTGCTCAAGAACTCTATTCTATTTTTCATATCTGTAGCTTTGAGTGAAAACCAGAGCCTCATAAATCGTTTTAAAAGCACACCAATTGGCAGTTGGTCGGATATTATTATTCCCGGATGCTCTTTTCCAGATTGTAAATATTCATTATGCAGCAAAATAAAGTCTCTTTTGTTGTGGGTAAAAATAGTTCTTTCTTCTTTTGTTGCATATACAAGCTGTTTTGCATCAGATTGTCTGAGATTTTTAGCCTGTTGGGTTGTAACCATATCAACCCCTCTGTTTATAAGGGCCTGGGCAAATGAGGATGGGACATCTTCATCAAGATAAACGCTTATTCTCATTTTGAAAGAAGCTTTTTTATATTATCTTCGCTTTCCTCGTCTATTTCCCCGTCAATTTCTTCCTGATGTTCATAATAATATGAAAGGGCATCATGGATTTGAGAAAGGGTAAGATGCGGAAATTCCCTTGCAAGCTCATCTGATGAAATGCCGAGTTTATAGTAAGCAACAATATTTGAGACCCTTGTCCTTGTCCCTGATATTATAGGACGACCGCCGCCAATCTCTTTATCTGAAGTTATGTATGGATGAATAATTTCTGTAGGCATATGTCCTCAGGATTTATTAGATTTTACTACAAATTGCTCTCTTTGTCAAATTAGGTATAGGATGCCCATAGCACAAGGAGTAACAGGTATTGAATTACCAGTTTCTCCCCGCTCCTTAATATCTTCTGCCTGCAAATCACGATAATCTGCAATCCCTTTATATTAAGCTCTGCGTGAGCCTTATAAAACAGCCTCATTATTGCAGGCAAATTGATATAATCCTAATTGTATAGCATAGCATTATCAAGGCTTTTTATAAATTGTTTAACAGAATTGAATATAAGGCAGAGTCTTTTCTTATCGGGAATAAAAAATCAAAAGGGTCATAGTATAATATTTATATAAATACAGCAATGCCTTTTACATTGCTTATAACATGGTAGTTTGTAACAATTGCGCCGTCCTGTCTCCTGTCTGCCGACAGGCAGGGACAATAAAGCCGCTGCCTTGACTGATTGGCTTGTTTTTCTCATCAAAAGCCACAACTACTACAACTGCCTTGTTGTTTTCCTTGAAAATCTTATCAGCGTCTGCAAAGGAAATGGATGGCAAGAGTATTTTAATAATTAGCAGGAGAGAAAGAAAGAGGATGTTTCTTTTATTAATAAAATTTAACAATATTTTGCCTTGCTCCAATTAAAGTTAACTCACCTTTTTAACAGCCTTGCGGCTAAGCGTTCTATACTGCACCCTGCGCTCCCGGACAACAAATCCGATTTTTTTCTTTTTCGGCTCTGGCTGCGCCATAAGCTGACGGATAGCGTCAAGGAATGAAGAGGGACATTTCCCCTATTCCCCTCTTTTCTTATCTATACTGTGCCATAATAATATCAGTTGTTTTACAAAAACTGCCAGAAAGCTCAGCTTGCTTGAAGAGATCACAAGTCTGTTCATCCGTCAAGGCTGTTGTCCCCTTTCTCGTGCCCTTATAAAACATGAAGTTTTTCTTTCCTCAAGAAGGCCTGCAATAGCTTATCTAACCTCTATTGCAGCCTTTTCTTCTATCTCCTTTTCCCGTATCTTTTTCCACAAGGCTGAGCTGAACTCCAAAACAGCAAGCTCTGAGAGAAATACCTCCTCAATATCATTGGAAAGTGCTTCCATAACAAAATCAGACCCTTCTTCTTGATGATAAAGTTTAATAACAGAAGAAGTGTCCAGAAAAGCCTTCATACAGTGCTCCTACGCTCTTCAATAATTGCATCGCTTAATGAACCTTTATAGCTTTCAAGCAGCTTCTTGGCTATTTTGAACGAAAACTTATTTATTTCAAGTTTCTTTTTGCCAGGCGCTTTCACCTCTTCCAAAAAGGTAACCATAACATTAAGAGGCTTGTCCGTTTTTATCTCCTCTTTTATAATCACCTTTCCGTCCTTATAAACACCTTTAACTGTCAGCATCATATACCTCCTGTTCAATAATTCCATCTAATAACTGTTGGGTTGCTATTTTTCATTATAACATCCTTAAGGCATAAAAAGTATATTCCGCTCGATGAAAAAGGTCAATACAAAAACTTATCTCAAAACCTTTATTAAAATTGTGAATATTTTGGGATGCTCTATGGCTGATATCCTCATCAAGAGCCTCCCAGCATCTTGTTTATATCAATATTCACAATTCTTTTAGCTCCCGCCTTTTTTCAGCAATAAACGCATCCTTACCCTTACAGATGCTCTATATTGCCTTTTTCTTCCTTCTTTTCCTCAGAGCCCTTTTCTATTATCCTTCTTGCCGCATCTATTCCTCCTACGCCAAAGGCTATAGCAAGGGCTATAACAACGCCGCCAAACATTATTGAGAAGGCTGCGACAACAATGCTCGGCGCAACGCTAAGCTGCTCAAGAACCATTGCTAATATGAATACTATAAGCATTAATCTGACTGCCTCGGCTAAAATCTTTGCATAATGGTATCCGCTGTTGACAGCGGCTATCAATACCGCCCTGCTTATAAAACCAGCGATGACATAGCCTATGACAAATATCAGCATGGCTGAGAATATCCTTGGGAGATATAGAAAGAACTGAGATACAACCTTATCTATTGTCTGTATCTGAAGTGCATTTAAGCCTATCATAAGAAATATAATAACTATGAACCAATAGAGTATTTTCCCAGAGAGGTCTGATGGCTTTCCCCATATATCCCCTTTTCTTATTATTGCAGTCAGACCCGCCTTATCTGCCCATGTGTCAAAATTTGCTGCAAGCAATGTCCTCAATAGCAGTAATTTCAATGCCCATGCAATTATTACGCCCCCTGCAAATATAATAACCATTGCTATAAATTTCGGCACAAACACTATAAATCCTCCCCAGAAATCTTTAAGAGGGTCAAGCAATACATGAATAAAATTTTCCATATTATCACCTCCAGTTATTAATAAGATAGTCCTTTTGGTTCTCAAATT
>JACPZJ010000102.1 GCA_016195585.1 Nitrospirota bacterium
CCACCTCACCAAGTTATGTTTATTATACTATAGAAAGGGCTATTGTCAAGATATTGATAAGCATTTAAATTTATAGCAGGACAGCCGTCCCGCCTACCTCCCCCATCCCCTCCTTAGTAAGGAGGGGAGTAAGGGGAGGTGAAATGATATGACAGCCGACCTGCCTGTCCCTATCTACCGACAGGTAGAGGCAGACAGGGACGGCTGTCATACAATATAAATAGATATTGTCAAGGTTTTATGAAAATGGTATTATTCTATGTTATAAGGTGAAAATATGCGCTTTAAAATAAGGTTTCAGCCTGAGGGAAAATCATTAGAGGCAGATACAGGGACAAATCTCCTTGATGCTGCAAAGCATGCAGGTGTGCATATCAATTCACCCTGCGGCGGAGAAGGTATATGCGGAAAGTGCAGGGTTATTGTAAAGGATGGTGAATTTGAGAGCGAGAAGACAGGCCACCTGACACAGGATGAGATAGATAAGGGATACCTCCTTGCATGCAGGACAAGGATAAAAGGGGAGATGACTGTTGATGTCCCCATTGAGTCGCGGATAAGGGCAGGCCAGAAGATTGCCACAGGCGTCAGGGGCAAGGACTTTAAGGAGATTGTCAGGCACGAAGGGTTTGTTGAGCCAATCACAAAAAAGGTCTATGTTGAGCTTCCTCTGCCGACCCTTGAGGACCACACAAGCGATTTTGAAAGATTAAAAAGGGAGCTTGAGAATCTTGATTATGATACAAAAGGTATTTTATGCGACCTATCCGTTATCAAGAGACTTCCAACAGCGCTGCGAGAAGGCAACTGGAAGGCTACAGTTACTCTTTTAGAGGACGGCGAGGCAATAGAGATAGTTGATGTCCAGCCGGGTGATCTTACAAAGAAGAGATACGGCATTGCCGTTGATATCGGCACGACATCTGTAGTTGTATATCTTGTTGACCTTGTGGATGGAAGGATTGTAGATGTGGCATCAAACTATAATCCTCAGATGAAGTATGGGGATGATGTTATAACCCGTATTGTCTATGCCACAAGCAAGGATAGCGGGTTAAGCGATTTAAACAGCCTTATCATCTCCAATATTAATACACTCACAGAGGGAATTGCAAAGAAGAATAAAATAGACCTGAATCTTATAGATAATGTTGTTATCGCAGGCAACACCACAATGACCCACCTCTTTTATGGCGTTAATCCACAATATATAAGGGAGGAGCCTTATGTGCCTGCAGCAAGCCACTTTCCGCTGATAAAGGCCAAAGAGCTTGGTATAAAGGCGGATGAACAGGCGATAGTCTATTCACTTCCGGGCATAGCAAGTTATGTTGGCGGTGATATAACTTCCGGCGTCCTCGCCTCTGGGATGTGCAGGACAAAGGAGCTTATACTTTTTATAGATATCGGGACGAATGGCGAGGTTGTATTCGGCAATTGCGAGTGGTTTATTACAACGGCCTGCTCTGCAGGGCCGTGTTTTGAAGGCGGCGGCGTGAAATTCGGGATGAGGGCAATGGAGGGCGCAATAGAGCAGGTAACGATAGACAGGGATACCTATGAGGCAAGCTATAAGGTAATCGGCAATGCAAAGCCCACAGGCATCTGCGGCTCGGGCATGATAGATGCCATTGCAGAGATGTATCTTTCAGCCGTGGTAGACCAGCGCGGCAAGATACAGCTTGATATAGAGACAAAGAGGGTGAGGATAGGCGAGAACGGGCCTGAGTATGTTCTTGTCTGGAAAGATGAGGCTGGGCTTGATCAGGACATTGCCCTGACAGAGCCTGATATAGACAATATCATTCGTGCAAAGGGCGCTATATATGCAGGCCTTGCAATATTGTTAAAAGAGGTTGGCTACACATTTAATGATGTAAGCAAGATACTGATTGCAGGCGGCTTTGGGAATTATATAGATGTGGAGAGGGCAATAACCATCGGCCTGCTTCCTGACCTGCCAATTGATAAATTTAAATTCCTTGGGAATACATCTGTGATGGGCGCCTATCTTTCTCTTATTTCAAGGCATTTAAGGAGGGAGGCAGAGGAGATTGCAAAGAGAATGACATATCTTGAGCTTTCTGTATCCCGCTCATTTATGGATGAGTATGTATCTGCCTTGTTTCTGCCGCATACAAATGTGGATGCCTTTCCGAGTGTAAGGGAGATGATGGAGAAACGGCATTCTGCGAATGCCGAATTGCAAATTGAAAATTGAAAAATGCAGATTTTAAAATATAAAAAAATTAATCACGGTAGTCAGGCTCGTCTCTGTAGGGGTTCAAAATTTTGAACCCTACTCCACAGGAACGGGGTTAGGGATGACCCCGAATACAGTTGTTATGGATTCCGCATCAAGTGTGGAATGACATTTTTTAATGTATTAGGGGGAGCTATGCCAATAAAGGGCGTTTCCGAGAAGTATAAGAGTTTTTTCCCAAAGGACACAGTAATCTTCAGTGAGGGAGACCCCGGAGACCACATGTATATCCTGCTGTCCGGCGAGGTGAGGATTGTAAAGAGCATAAGGGGCGCAGAGGTTGTGCTTGCAATAATGGAGAAGGGAGACTTCTTCGGAGAGATGGCGCTCCTTGAAAATGTCCCGCGCTCTGCCAGCGCCATTGTTAATAAGGATGCAGATGTAATTGTAATAGACAAGGACAATTTTCAGCCCATGTTCTCCAAGAATCCCGAGATATCCATTAAGATGCTTATTAAATTCAGCAGCAGGCTGAGGGAGACAAACAACAAGATAGATGCCCTTCTTTTGCGCGATGATGCAAGCAGGGTGGTGGATGCCCTGCTAAAGCTGTCTGATGATTATGGTGTGGCTGATCCGCACGGTGTGAGGATAAACTATCCCGTAACATACGAGCACCTTGCAGATATAACAGGACTGAAATCTGTTGAGATCAAATCTATTGTGGAGAGGCTTGTGAATGCAGGCATGATAAGCATATCCAATATGGATTTTATAATAGGGAACAGGGAGCACTTAAGGCAGTTCCATGCCTATCTGACATGGAGGCAGAGATAATACAAATCTGAAATTAATACAAATGAAATAATTAATGTTATACACCCCTCACCCTATCCCTCTCCCTGTCTGCCTCTACCTGTCGGTAGACAGGGACAGGCAGGCCGCAAGGGGAGAGGGAATTTTATTATTTCCCCTCCCTTGACGGGAGGGGATTAAGGGGAGGGTGGTTGATCAACTTATTTATTGCGTTTGTATTAGTTAACGGGGAGGACTGGATAATGGGGCGGTATAAAAAAATCATTGCGCTGCTCTTGCTCGTGGCTGCTCTGAGCGGGATATCGTGCACACAGAAGAAGGAAGAGAAAAAGGGGGCTGTTCAGGAAGGCGAGCCTAAGTACGGCGGGTCATTTGTTCTGGATGTAATCTCTGACCCCAAGTCCTTTAATCCTGTTATTGCAAAGGAGACCTCAACTACAGCGGTTACAGGATACCTCTTTGAAGGCTTAACACAAATGAATCCCTTTACAACAGAGATAGAGCCTAATCTTGCGAAGTCATGGGAGTTCAGCAAGGACGGAAAGGTCTGGACATTTTATTTAAGGGATGATGTTAAGTGGTTTGACGGCAGGCCATTGACTGCTGATGATGTGGTCTTTACATATAACCAGCTCTATTATAATAAAAACATACCAGCAGATGCGAGGGACATACTAACAATTGAGGGGAAGGAGATAAAAGTAGAGAGGGTTGATGACCATACTGTCAGATTTATCCTTCCAAAGCCATTTGCGCCCCTTCTATCTGCCCTTGGTTTTGATATACTTCCAAGACATATACTTGAGCCTGTTGTAAAGGCAGGCAGGTTTAATTCCCACTGGGGCGTGGATACGCCTCTGGCGCAGATAATCGGCACAGGGCCTTTTATGCTCTCAGAATATGCGCCGAGCCAGAGGATTGTATTAAAGAAGAATCCAAATTACTGGAAGAAGGATAAGAAGGGGAACAGCCTTCCCTATCTGGATAATATCACAATGCTGATTGTCCCTGACCTGAACAGCTCCATCCTGAAATTTCAGGCAGGGGAGACGAGCATGCTAAGTATGAGGCCTGAGGATTATACCGTCTTGAAACCTCAGGAGGGGAAGGGGAATTTTACAATACTTAATGCAGGCCCGACCTTAAGCACAACCTTTCTTATATTCAACCAGAATCCAAAGAGGATACCTTCTTATAAATGGAAGTGGTTTACAAATAAGGCCTTCAGGCAGGCCATTGCCCATGCCATTGATAAGGAGGCAATAATCAATAATGTAATGTTTGGCTTTGCATCGCCGCAGGATGCTGCCATGACTGTGTCATCCCGATTCTTTCATAATCCCAATGTAAGAAAATATGAATACAGCCTTGAGAAGGCCAAGAAGATATTGTTGGAGGCTGGCTTTACATATAAAGGCGGCGCGCTCCATGACAAGGATGGCAACCCTGTGGAATTTACATTCCTGACCAATGCAGAGAACACTGTGCGGGTTAATATAGGGAATATCATAAAATCCGATTTGCAGAAGCTCGGCATGAAGGTGAATTTTCAGCCGATACTGTTTAATACACTCGTAACAAAGCTTGACGCCACTTTTGACTGGGAGGCTGTGATGATAGGCCTGACAGGCGGGGTGGAGCCTCATAACGGCAAGAATGTCTGGTATTCGTCCGGCCAGCTTCACATGTGGTATCCAAAGCAGCAAAGGCCCGCAACCCCATGGGAGGCAGAGATAGACAGGCTTTTTGATGAAGGGGCAGCAGAGCTTGATAAAGAGAAGAGAAAGAAGACATACTGGATGTGGCAGGAGATAGTTGCGGAGGAGTCGCCTGTAATATATACTGTAACGCCTGTTGCCCTCCATGCTGTGCGAAATAATGTCGGGGGTATTAAAATAACCGCCCTCGCGGGTGTTATACCGTATATAGAGGAAGTGTATATAAAGTAAATCATGATAAATTATATCCTTCGCCGTCTCTTTCACATGATCCCCATACTTTTAGGGGTTACAATAATTTCATTTATTATAATAAAGCTTGCGCCCGGGGACTTTCTTACGATGATGGCTCTAAACCCGCAGATAGCCCCTGAGACAATAGAGCTGATGCGCAGGCAGTTCGGCCTTGACCAGCCATTGTATATTCAGTACCTGAAGTGGCTTACAGGGATACTCCGCTTTGACTTTGGATATTCCTTTACATACAGGATTCCTGTATCAACACTGATACTGGAGCGGGTTGCAAACACCCTGATACTTGCAGTCTGCGCAGCCTTTGTCTCATGGATTGCTGCTGTAGCCCTCGGCGTCTACTCTGCTATCCATCAAAACAGCAGGTTTGACAAGATAATCTCATTTTTCTCATACACAACCCTGTCTGTCCCGAGTTTTTTCCTTGCCCTGCTCGGCATCTTTATTGCAGCAAAGACAGGATGGTTTCCAACAGGCGGCGCAGTGAGTTATAACTACAGCGCGCTCGGCATATGGGAGAGGCTCCTTGACCGGATACATCACCTGATACTGCCTGTCTTTGTCCTCGGTTTTATTGGCATTGGCTCGCTCATCAGGCAGATGCGGAGCAATTTTATAGAGGTGATGCGCCAGCCCTATGCAATAAC
>JACPZJ010000103.1 GCA_016195585.1 Nitrospirota bacterium
GACGATGGGAGAAAGACGGTGGAAGAGAAATACTCAATTGATATCTGGGCGCCGAGGTTGGCTGAGATATATAAAACAACAGCAGCACCCTCTCCCCTTGTGGGAGAGGGCCGGGGTGAGGGGTTTAATAAATAATGTGCGGTATCTGCGGTATTATTGATTTCAAATGTAATGCAATTGATGAAGGGTTGATTTCCGTAATGATGAACACCCTTGGCCACAGGGGGCCTGACGGTGAAGGGATTTTTATAAATCAAGGGTCAAGGGGCAAGGGTCAAACAGCATTAGGCCACAGAAGGCTGAGCATTATTGATTTAAAAACAGGCAGTCAGCCTATGTTTAATGAGGATAAGAGCATTGTAATTGTTTATAATGGTGAGATATATAATTTTAATGAATTAAAAAAGGATTTAATTAAAAAAGGACACAGATTTAAAACAAAGAGCGATACAGAGATCATCTTGCATCAATACGAAGAGAATGGCTGGGAATGTGCAAAAAGGTTTAATGGCATCTTTGCCTTTGCGCTATGGGATGATAATAAAAAGACCTTGTTTATAGCAAGGGACAGGATAGGCATAAAGCCGCTTTATTACTTTTATAATGATAAAAGATTGATATTTGCATCAGAGATAAAGGCAATTTTAAAGGTGCTTTCTGAAAGGCCTGAAATTGATGCTTCGTCATTATTCCGTTATCTGATTTTACAATATATCCCTGCGCCGGCTACGCTTTATAAAAATATTTATAAGCTTTTGCCTGCGTCTGTTTTGATATTAAATAAAAGAGGCATGGAGATAAAACAGTATTGGGGGTTAGAAGAAGCCAGAAGCCAGAAGTCAGAAGTCAGAAATAATGACCTGAATGATGAAGATACAATTAGTGGGAAACTATTAAAGACTATTGACGAATCTGTAACTGACCAGCTTGTAAGCGATGTTCCTCTCGGCGCCTTTTTAAGCGGCGGGATAGATTCAAGCACAATTGTCGCTTTTATGTCTAAGAGGATGAAGGAGCCGGTTAGAACCTTTTCTGTTGGATTTGATACAACAGATCCTTATTATAATGAATTGGACTATGCACGGATAGCCTCCAGATATTTCAAAACAGACCACCATGAGATAATTGTTAGGCCGCAGGATGTAGTTAATCTTTTTCCTGTTATTGCGAGGCACCTTGATGACCCTATAAATGACCCTGCGGTTCTGCCGACATATATTGTCTCAAAACTTGCAAGAGAGCATGTTAAAGTAGTCCTCTCTGGCGAGGGGGCTGATGAGTTCTTTGGAGGTTATTTGCGATATTCACTTGATAAACTTGCAAAGTATTATCAACTCCTTCCAAAACTTGTCAGGAACGGCTTGATAAAACCTATCCTTGATGATATTATTGAGAATAAGAGGTTTGTTCAGGGTTTAAATGCTCTATCAGAGGCTGACTGGCCTTCTCGTTATCTCAAATGGGTCTCTGTCTTTGATATTGATGCAATAGGGTCAGCATTAGGAAATCCTGACAGGATGAGTATGGCGCATGGATTAGAGGCAAGGGTTCCGTATTTAGACAACAGGATGGCAGACTTTGCTTTATCAATTCCTTCATGGCTAAAGATAAATGGTTTTAAGAGAAAATATATCTTTAAAAAGGCAGTATCAAATATTCTGCCAGATGAAATTGTGAGGCGCAGTAAAAGGGGATTTGCCTTGCCAATATCGCATTGGTTCAGGAATGAGCTTAAAGGCTTTGTATTGGAAAGTTTAACTGATAATTCTTTAAGGAGAATAGGATATTTTAGCCCTTCTGTTGTTGACAGGCTCCTAAAAGAACATATGGCTGGCTACGCTGACAATAGCTTACAAATCTGGGGATTGTTGACATTGAATTACTTGTTTGAGGAGAATAAAAGATAGTGTCCATTATTTTAATATATATTCTTGCTTTTCTTCTGGCGCTGATTTTTTCCCTGTATGGGACGCCTGTTGCAAGAGAGGCGGCAATCAAATTTAATATAGTGGACAGGCCAGATGGAAGGCTGAAGAATCAGGCTGAGACTATCCCTTATTTAGGCGGTCTTGCAATTTATGCCTCTTTCCTTTTTTCACTTGCCATTACATTTAATTTTAGCAATGAGGTATTAGGGCTGCTTTTAAGCGGGACGATTGTAGTCCTACTCGGACTTATTGATGATTTTGGGGTTCTTGCTTACAGGCAGAAGTTTCTTGGCCAGATAATAGCGACAGTTGTATTAATTAAATCCGGCATTAAGATAGACATTATTTTTTTTCCTGATTGGATTGATATTATATTAACATTTCTATGGATTATCTGCATTACAAATGCCTTTAATATTATTGATGTAATGGACGGACTTTCTGCTGGCGTTGCTGCTGTTTCCACTTTTGTGCTCTTTATTGTTGCTGTAATAAATAATAACCCCACAATAGCAGTTCTTACAATTGCATTGACAGGAAGCATTCTTGGCTTTCTAAGATATAATTTTTATCCTGCAAGAATATATATGGGCGATACAGGAAGCATGTTTATAGGCTTTATGATAGGCGCTCTCGCAATGATTGGGAAGTATACAATGTTTAATCAGATTGGACTCATGGCGCCATTGGTGATACTCGGCATACCTGTATTTGATACGCTCTTTGTGATGTACATTCGCTATAGGAGGGGATTATCAATGTTTAGGGGGAGCAATGACCACTTTGCACTGCGTCTTAGAAGATGGAGGTTCACAGTAAGGCAGACGGTTCTATTGAGCTATTTGATAGGCGCTGTTTTAGGTCTCTTTGCGCTTTTTATAATTTATCTTTCTGATATCAATGCAATGATAATGCTGTCTATACTTACAGTATCAATAGTAATAGCAGGTTTCTTTCTGAAAAAGATAGATATGACAATGTAGGGGAAATATGATTGCAATTATTGGCGCAGGCCTTGCAGGCCTAAGCGCTGCCTATCATCTTAAAAAGGATTATGATATTTATGAGCAGGGGCATGAGATCGGAGGCCTTTGCAAATCCTACACAATAGATGGCTTTACATTTGATTACACAGGCCACCTTTTGCATTTTCGTAATAAAGAGATTAAGAGGCTTGTAACCCGCCTTCTTAATAACAGGCTTAGTGAGATAAAGAGAAGGGCATATATCTTTTCCAAGGGTGTTTATACAGAATATCCCTTTCAGTCAAACACCTTTGGTCTGCCAAAAAAGGTGGTTAAAGAGTGTCTGTTGGGGTTTATTGAGGCATTTTTAAAACAGGGTCAAGGGTCAAGCCTGCCCCTGCAAGTAGTAAGCAGGGGGGTCAAGGGTCAAGAAAATAAAGAGACCTTTGAAGAGTGGATATACAAAACCTTTGGTAAAGGGATTGCTAAACACTTTATGCTCCCTTTTAATGAAAAATTCTGGAAGACTTCATTGGACAAACTTACCAGTGACTGGGTTTCATGGCTTGTGCCGATGCCTGCTCTTGAGGATGTTGTTTCTGGCGCGATCAGCATTGGCAATAAGGATATCGGCTATAATCCTGTATTTTATTATCCTGTTAATGAAGGCATCAGTGTTTTGCCAAGGTCTTTTCTTCCGCATATAAACAATTTGAATCTAAATATGAAGGTAAGCAGGATTTCATCAAAAAATAAAACACTTACTTTTACAAATGGTAATACTGTTGAATACGACTTTCTTGTATCGACAATGCCCCTTCCTGAGCTTATAAAATCCTGTGATGATGCGCCAACAAAAATTGAATCACTGGCAAAGGGGTTGAAATACATATCTGTGTATGATATAAATCTCGGCATCAGGCGTGAGGGGATATCAGACAAACACTGGATATATTTCCCGGAAAAGGAGTATCCATTTTACAGGTTAGGTTTTCCAATGAATTTTTCAAAATCTCTGGCGCCAGAGGGATGCAGCTCAATGTATGTTGAGATATCGCATAGAGATGGCAGAGAGACACCAAAAGAGAAGCTTATTAATGATGCAATTAATGGTTTAATAAAGACAGGCATACTTAGAAAGGATGATGAAATAGCAGTTAAAGATGTAATAGATATAAGATATGCATATACAATTTATGATTTTCACAGACAAAAGGCTGTTCCGGTAATTCAGAAATATCTTGAAGAGAAAGGCATATTTTCTATTGGCAGGTACGGAGCATGGGAGCATACATCAATGGAGGATGCTATCTATCAGGGAAAGATGACCGCACAGAGGCTAAATAAAAAGGCTTAATGATTAAGGTAGTACATATAATAACAAAACTTGAATTAGGCGGCGCACAGCAGAATACGCTGTATACTGTCTCGCATTTAAATAAGGATAAATTCACTCCAACACTGATAGCAGGCTCAGAGGGGCTGCTTGTTGATGATGCAAAAAGACTTGGTATAGAGGCTCATTTCCTGCCTTCACTTGTAAGGGAGATAAATCCTGTTAAGGATATTCAAGCGCTTCTTGATATCAGAAGGCTTTTACTAAGGATTAAAAGGTCTTCTCAATCGCCTATAATAGTCCACACACACAGCTCAAAGGCAGGCATAATAGGCAGGTGGGCTGTATTTTTTGCAGGCATGCCAGTTGTAATCCATACCTATCATGGATATGGGTTTAATGATTATCAATCCATTTTAAAAAGATGGCTCTTTATTTTTTTGGAAAGGCTTACTGCAAAGATTACAACAAGGTTTATTGCTGTCTCAAAAAATAATATTGAGAAGGGTATTACTGCTGGAATCTTTAGGAGCAATGATATTGAATTAATAAGAAGCGGTATAGACATAAGTGAGTTCAGTGATGTAAAGATTGATAAGGCGAAAAAGAAGATGGAATTGGGTGTTGAGCCAGATAAGCCGCTTGTCGGCATGATAGCATGTTTTAAGCCTCAAAAGGCGCCGCTTGATTTTATAAAGGCAGCACACCTTGTTCATCAAATAATGCCTAATGTTAGATTTATAGTTGCAGGTGATGGAGAACTCAGGACAGCAATGGAGGAGCTGATTAATAGTCTTGGCCTAAAAGATAAAATAAAACTCCTCGGATTCAGAAGGGATATCCCTGAGATTATGAAATGCCTTGATGTTTTTGCGCTTACATCTTTATGGGAAGGGCTTCCAAAGGTGATTGTGCAGGCGCTTTCAGCTGGCATCCCGGTTGTTGCAACTGAGGCGGATGGTTATTAATCTGATGGTAAAAAAACAGGAAGAATTGTATGAGGCATTAGTAAAATGAAGGTGCTTTTAATTTCAGCAAACAGAGAGATGCTTCCTGACCCAGTTGCGCCAATAGGTCTTGCCTATGTAGCTGCTGCGTTAAGAGATAGGGGACATTTTGTATCAATGCTTGACATCTGTTTTTCAGAGTCATTGGAAAATGAAATTAAAAAAGAAATAGATGTATTGCGTCCGGAGATTATCGGCGTCTCAATAAGGAACATAGATAATGTCTCTTATCCAAACAGCATCTCTTATATATCTACTATTAAAGATGTTATCGGACTTTGCAGAAGGTTTACAAATGCTATGATAGTATTAGGCGGCTCTGGCTTTACCATTATGCCTGAGAAGCTTCTTGATTTCTTAAATGCTGACTTTGGCATAATAGGGGAGGGTGAGGATGCATTTTCTGAATTATTAGAAAGAATCAGGTGCGGAAATAGTTATGAAACGATTTCAGGCCTCGTATTCAGAAAAGGAAATATAATATGCAGAAATAGTACAAGGCTTATAAAAGATTTGAATGCGCTTCCAGTTGCTGCGAGAGGCCTGCTGAATAATGCACGTTATCTGAAGGATGGAGGCAGCGGAAATATCCAAACGAAAAGGGGTTGCTTTTTTAAATGTATCTATTGTACATATCCCTTAGTAGAGGGCGCTGATGTGAGGTTGCGCTCCCCTAAACTTGTTGCAGATGAGTTTGAGCTGCTAAAAAAGGAATATAGTATTTCTCATGTCTTTATAGTAGATAATGTATTTAATTACCCAATCAGCCATGCAGAGGAGATATGCAGGGAAATGATTAAGAGGGGGTTAAAGATAAAATGGAGCTGTTATGCAAATCCGGGTTTTATTACTGAAAGGCTCGTTGATTTGATGGTAAAGGCAGGATGTACAGGGATTGACCTTGGAACAGATGTTGCTTCTGATAAGATGTTAAAGAGAATGGGGAAGAATTTTAATCTTTCTGTCTTGAAAGATGCCTCAGGGATATGCAATAATGCAGGGCTTTCTGTGTGCCAGAGCCTTCTCCTTGGCGGGCCAGGCGAGACAAAGGATTCATTGAAAGAGACTCTGGAGAATATAGAAAATCTGAAGCCAAAGGCAGTTGTTGCAATGACAGGTATAAGGATGTATCCTAATACAACACTTGCAAAGATAGCAGAGGAAGAGAAGATGATATTTGAAAGGGATTTATCATTGACGCCGTATTTTTATATTGCA